>JAEEHY010000344.1 GCA_016281085.1 Lachnospiraceae bacterium | reverse complement strand
CGAAGAGGTTCTTCGCTCCGCTTATGATCTCATGTGAGGAAGAGGGACTGCTTTCGCAGACGATGAATACAAATGCAGAGCCCTTCCCGGTTAATAAGTCAATAAGACTGAGTGTTGCCAACGAATCTATGAGCGCGAGGAATGTGACCGTTGAATGGCAGCTCAGGAACAACGATGGTTCTGTTATCAGCGAGGAAAGTCAGGATCTGACGGTCGATGCATTGACTTCTGTATGGCTTGACAGGAAGGAGCTTAATGAGGCTTCGCTTTATGAAAACTATGTGAGCTATCAAATGTTTGAAAACGGTGAGGAGATATCCGGCGGAACTGTTTTGTTCTGTGCACCGAAGCATTTCAGGTTTGTCGATCCGAAGTTAAGTGTGAGGATCGAGGGTGATGAGATCGTTGTAAGTGCAGAGCATTACGCCAGGAGTATCGAGGTAAGGAATGAGAACGACGACCTTATATTGTCAGATAACTTCTTTGATCTTAACGGAGGCGAAAAGAGGGTTAAGATACTTAAGGGTAATGCGGATAAGATAGAAGTAAGAAGTGTTTACTCGATAAGATAGATATACATACACAGACACAGACATAATATTTCCGGGGGGACAGTTATGGATAACAAATACATCTTAGATACGGCTGAAAATAAGGACTTCCTTAACACCAACGCTCAGGCGCTGCTTGACTTTGGAAGACAGTTTCCGTCGCCGGGTGGCGGAAGCTACTATCTGTCTGATACCGGAATTCCATGGAAGGACCATAACAGGGAAACCTGGATAACCTGTCGCATGGCTCATGTATACAGTATCGGTGCCATGATGGGAGATGCTGGAAGTAAGGAGCTTGCCGCGGCAGCGATCAGGGGTCTGTGCGGTGAACTTAAGGATAAGAAAAACGGCGGATGGTATGCCGGTCTTACCATGAATGATGAGGTGGTTGAGAATAAGCAGTGTTATGCGCATGCTTTTGTAATACTTGCAGGGACAAGCGCTTATCTTGCCGGTATAGACGGGGCGAAGGAGCTTCTTGATGAGGCTTTGGAAATCTATGACAAATACTTCTGGAATGAGGAGGAAGGATTGTCATGCGATACCTGGAATACGGAATTTACCGTGCTTGATGATTATCGCGGAGTGAATGCTAATATGCATACGGTGGAGGCTTTTCTTGCTGTCGCGGATGCACTTGATGATGATAAATACCGCATTCGCGCAGGCCGTATCATCGATCATGTTATTGAATGGGCGAAGAATAATTCATACAGGATACCGGAACATTTCACAACCGACTGGGAGCCTGATCTTGATAAGAACAGGGAAACTCCGGATGATCCGTTCAAGCCTTACGGGGCAACTCCCGGACACGGTATCGAATGGGCCAGGCTCATCACACAGTGGTGTACATCTTCATACCCTGAGAATGATGAAATGACCGGCGAGAGTAAAAGAGAGTTTTATCTTTCAGAGGCATGTAAACTGTATGACCGTGCAATAGCAGATGCGTGGAATGTTGACGGTGCTGAGGGAATAGTGTATACAACCGATTGGGGCGGTAAGCCTGTAGTGCACGACAGAATGCATTGGACGTTGGCTGAGGCAATTAATACATCGGCAGTGCTTTACAGGGTAACCGGTAATAAGAAATATGCGGATGATTATGCAGGCTTTATGAAATATCTTGATGAAGTTGTGCTTGATCACAACTGCGGATCTTGGTTTCATCAGCTCGATGAGCACAATAATCTGAAGGGAACCGTATGGCCCGGAAAATCTGACCTCTATCATGCTTTCCAGGCAATGCTCATCCCTTACAGTCAGGTTGATGTATCAATAGCAAAGGCGGTTCGGTTTAACATAATGAAAAAGGAAATGCTCGATCATCTTGCGGATGATATAATACCATTCTGGCTCGGACTTAAGGATGATGAGTACGGTGGTTTTTACGGATTACTGAGTTATGATCTTAAGCTTGATAAAAGAGCTGTGAAGGGATGTATTCTTAACAGCCGTATCCTGTGGTTTTTCTCAAATGTATGGCTGCTTATAAGGGACGGCAGGCTTAATGTGCCCACCAAGAAGGGCATTAAGGAGACTGACATTCAGAGCGCATGCAGACATGCTTATGACTTTCTGAGGAACCATTTCTATGATGAAGAAAACGGTGGCGTGTTCTGGTCATGTGAGTATGACGGCGAACCCGCAGACGATACGAAACATACGTACAATCAGGCGTTTGCCATTTATGCGCTGGCTTCGTACTATGATGCTTCGGGCGATGAGAATGCCATAAAGCTTGCATCTTCTTTAAGGAAGACTATTGAAGATAAGTGTCGTGACCGGGACGGTTATCTCGAAGCTTTCACGCGTGACTTCAGGCCGGCGGGTAATGAGAAGCTGTCCGAGAACGGTGTCGAAGCATACAGAACGATGAATACACTGCTCCATGTGTTTGAGGCATACAGCGGATATCTGAAGGTCATTAAGAAAACGGACTGTATGAAGGCAGAACAGGCGGATGTCGAAGCCAATATAAGATTCATGCTGGATATCATAGGAGATAAGATATATAACCCTGAATTGAAGCGTCAGGAGGTATTCTTTGATAAGGATTACAATTCGCTTATAGATCTTCACTCCTACGGCCATGATATCGAGACTTCGTGGCTGGTTGATGCAGGCCTTGATATTCTTAATGATGTTTCGTATACAAAAAGAATACGTCCGTTAATGCGTACACTTGCTGATAAGATATATGAGAGGGCATATGTTGACCATTCGCTTATGAATGAGTGTGAAAAGGGCGTTGATGATACCAAAAGGGTATGGTGGGTCCAGGCCGAAACAGTCCTTGGATTTGTAAATGCATACAGGAGATCAAGGGAAACGGGAGAAGATGCCATGGCATCCCGATATCTTACCGGTGCGGAGGATGTATGGGACTATATCAAAGATAAGATCATAGATAAACGTTCCGGTTCCGAGTGGTTTTCGCAGGTTGATAAGGACGGTAATCCGGATACTTCAAAGG
>JAEEHY010000343.1 GCA_016281085.1 Lachnospiraceae bacterium | reverse complement strand
TATCGTTTACCCGTGCTTTCTCCGACCAGCTCATACCGGTCCTCATTGTAGTAATAATAGTCGCCTTCTATCTTCGAAATATGCACAAGACCCTCGACCGTGTTGGGAAGTTCAACATAGATCCCCCAATTGGTGACACCGGATATGACACCCGTAAACACATCACCTATGTGTCTTTGCATGAACTGAGCCTTCTTAAGCTTGTCGGTCTCACGCTCGGCCTCGTCAGCCAGCCGTTCCCTGCTGCTTGAATGTTTGGCAACATCCGGCAGGATCTCCTCATAATGTCTTCTTTGCTCGCTCTTAAGCCTGTGATGCAGACTCTCCTTGATTATCCTGTGTATCTGAAGATCCGGATAACGCCTGATGGGAGAAGTGAAATGGCAGTAATATCTGCATGCCAACCCGAAATGACCGGCACATTCCGTTGAGTACTTCGCCCTCTGCATCGAACGCAGTGTAAGCCTGCTTATTAACGCTTCCTGCGGTGTTCCCTCTATCCGCTCAAGCAGCTGCTGAAGCTCCCGCGGATGCACTTCATCATTCTTAACCTTTATCCCGTAACCGAAATTCCGGATGAACATCTCAAGCTTCCTTATCTTCTCGGGATCCGGTACCTCATGGATCCTGTAGACAAAGGGAACCTCCTTAAGACTGAAATGCTCTGCCACAGTCTCATTGGCGATCAGCATAAACTCCTCAATAAGCCTTGTGGCACTGTTCCTCTCATAGGGACATATATCAACCGGCTCGCCCTTTTCATCAAGTACTATCTTCGTTTCGGGAAGATCGAAATCGATGGATCCCCTCTTCTTCCTCTTTCTCCTTAACAGATCTGCAAGCTCCTGCATCCTGAAAAACATGGGGGCAAGCTCCTCATATTCCTTAAGCAGCTTACTGTCCCGCATCTCTATAATACCATTTACGGCCGTATATGTCATTCTTCTGTTTGTTTTGATGATGCTCTCCGTTATTTCGTGTGAAATAACCTCACCCTTGCCGTCTATAGTCATTATACAGCTGAGAGCCAGCCTGTCCACGCCTTCGTTCAGGGAACATATACCGTTACTGAGCCTGTGCGGAAGCATCGGAATAACCCTGTCTGCAAGATATACGCTGGTCCCCCGCTTAAGGGCCTCCTTATCAAGCGCCGAAGCCTCCCTTACGTATTCACTTACGTCCGCGATATGAACACCCAATACGTAATTTCCGTCTTCCGTATATAAACTGACTGCATCATCAAGATCCTTGGCTTCCTCCGAATCTATGGTCACCATTAAAAGATCCCTGAGATCCCTTCGTTTTCCGTACAGGGAAACATTGACCTCTTCAGGCACCTTCTGTGCCTGCTTCATGACCTTCTCGGGAAAATCAACCGGCAGATCATAACCTCTTACGATAGATAGTATATCAACGCCGGGATCATTTACATGTCCGAGTATCTCCGTAATGCGGCCCTCGGGACTCTTATACCTTGAGCCGTAATCCGTTATCTTAACAACAACCTTATGTCCGTCCTGTGCTCCCATGGATCTTTCTGCCGGGATGAAAATATCCCTGTTAAAGCGGGGATCATCAGGCACCACGAAGCCGTAATGCGTCTTTGCCCTGTCAAAGGTTCCGACCACTATATCCGTAGCACGTTCCAGAACTTCCTTAACTACTGCTTCCGGCCTCTTACCGCTGCTTCCCTTAAGGGGCTCTATTACGACCGTATCAAGATGCATTGCTCCGTGGACATCATCCTCCGACACAAAGAATTCATCGCTGTATCCTTCAACCTCCACAAAGCCGAAACCATGCTGGGTAAGACGGAATACCCCCTTAAGCTCCCTGTTTTTTGCGGGCGAATACTTACCCCGTTTGGATACAACAGCCTTACCTTCTTTTATCAGTTCTTCAAGTACAGAATGAAGCTCCTCCCTCTCCTTCTTTCCCACCTGCAGGAGTACGGCCAGTTCCTTTTCCTTCATCGGGACATACTGCGGATCGCCCATAAGAGCCATTAAGGTCTTTTTACGCTTTTTAACAATATCCTTTTTCTGACTGTTTTTCTTATTCTTTTCTTTTTTCATAACATCTTTTCTTTTGTTATTCCTGTTTTGTAATCCCGGTATACACAAAACGCCCTTAAGTTACCTTAAGGGCGTCATACTTTCATTATTGTGATCATTACACCTGTTGATCATAAATATCAGGCTGATACTAATATATCTCCCTGTTACAGCCTCTTCAGATTAAGAACAACTGCAAGTATCATAAATGCAACCGCAAGTATCCTTGTGAACTTGATAAGCTTGCCTTCCATTGAACGTCCCTTATTCTTACCCCAGTATGTTTCGGCTGCTCCGCTGATCGCTCCCAGACCGGCTGACTTGCCTTCCTGAGCCAGTACTATAACCGATAAAGCTATGCAGACCAAAACAAATAATATCGTCAAAACAGTTCTTAACATCTCAAATCCTCCATATAATAACCGCACATTACACGCATAATAACATAACGGCAGGTAAATATCAATATTTTTTTCCCGTAAATTCAACTTTTATTACAGTGAACGAAATTATCTATTTCGTTTACTGTAAGCAGATTAGTGTTATGAGCCCCTGAAATATCCTGACTCAGCCGCCAAGATATGCCTTGCGGACAGAATCGTTGTGAAGAAGCTCCCTGCCGGTACCGGTCGTTACTATCCTGCCGGTCTCGAGCACATAGCCTCTGTCGGCTACCTTAAGCGCCATCTGCGCATTCTGCTCGACAAGAAGTATTGTAGTTCCCTTTGAATGCAACTGCTTAATGATATCGAATATCTGCTCGACAAGGATCGGCGCCAGTCCCATCGAAGGTTCATCAAGCATAAGAAGCTTCGGATGTGACATAAGAGCCCGGCCCATTGCAAGCATCTGCTGTTCGCCGCCAGAAAGAGTACCCGCTATCTGTTTGTATCTTTCCTTAAGCCTCGGAAACAGTTCGTATACATTGCCAAGATCCGTATCAAGTGTCGAACCGTCGCCTATATATGCACCCATCTCAAGATTTTCCTTAACGGTTAGCTGCTGGAATATCCTTCTTCCCTCAGGGCAGAGTGCCATTCCCTCTTTAACTATCTTATGAGCAGGTATCCCGTTAAGTACCTTACCGTTAAATTCAACGTTGCCGTTTCCGAGCTTAAGCAGTCCCGCCACGGAATTAAGGGTTGTGGACTTGCCTGCGCCGTTCGCGCCGATAAGAGTCACGACCTCTCCTTCATTCACCTCAAAGGAGATGCCCTTTATCGCATGGATGCTTCCGTAATATACATGCAGTTCGTTAACTTTCAGTAATGACATGCCTAATCCTCTCCTTTTCCCAAATAAGCCTCTATTACCTTCGGATTGTTCTGGATATCATTAGGCGTACCCTTTGCGATTATCTCTCCGAAATTAAGAACAGCAATACTCTCACACACTCCCATAACAAGATTCATGTCATGCTCGATAAGAAGTATGGCAATCCCGAATTCATCCCTGATCTTCTCGATATTCTCCATAAGCTCGGAAGTCTCCGACGGGTTCATGCCCGCAGCGGGTTCATCAAGGAGCAGGAGCTTCGGTTCCGTAGCCAGAGCCCTTACTATCTCAAGACGCCTCTGTGCGCCGTAAGGCAGTGAACCGGCAACATATCCCGCCATATCCTGCATATCGAATATCGACAAAAGCTCAAGAGCTCGTTCATGCGCCTTCTTCTCTTCCTTCCAGTATTTCGGAAGACGGAACACACCGGTCGGCATATGATACTTAATACTGTTATGTAAACCAATCTTTACATTATCCTCAACGCTCAGCTTGTCAAAAAGCCGTATATTCTGGAATGTTCTTGCGATACCGGCCTGATTGACCTGTATTGTATTCATTCCATGTGTATCCTTGCCGTCAAGAAGTATGGTACCTCTTGTAGGCTCATAAACCTTTGTAAGAAGGTTGAACACCGTTGTCTTTCCGGCACCGTTGGGACCTATAAGCCCCGCTATTTCCGTAGGAGATATTCCGATATTGAATTCGTTAACCGCTGTCAGGCCGCCAAAATCAATACCCAGATGTGATACTTCCAGTATAAGCGGCTTATCCTTATCCCTTTCGGGTACAAAATTAGGACTCGGAAGCTGTACAAGCTTTGTATCCTTATTACTCATGCTATGCCGCCTCCTTCCTAAACTTCTTACCTGCCGTTTTGACCATCCTGCGTATGAAGAACATGGCCTTGTCATTATTTGTAATAAGCATTACAAGTATAAGTACGATCGCGTATACCAGCATACGGTAATCCTGGAACTCCCTCAAAAGCTCCGGAAGTACCGTAAGCACAGCCGCTGCTATTATCGATCCTCTCAGGTTACCGATGCCTCCGAGAACCACAAAGACAAGGACAAGGATAGATGTATTGAAATCGAACTTCTTGGGTACAACGGTTGAGTAATTAAGCGCATATAAGGCTCCCGCCGCACCTGCCATGGCAGCAGATGTCGCAAAAGCGATAAGCTTGTATTTCGTAACGGGTATACCGCAGGCTTCAGCAGCTATCCTGTTGTCCCTTATCGCCGCAACCGCACGTCCGGGACGTGAGTTTACGAAGTTCTGTATATAAAACAGTACAAGAAGTATCAGTATGATACCGATAAAAAAGGTCGAGAGCTTGGTAATACCGAGAGCCCCCATCGGCCCTGAAAGTATCGTCTTTCCTCCTGCCTCAAGATGAAGCGAGGGTTCATCCTTGAGAGAAAAATGAAGTCCTCTGTTATCTATTCCGACATAAAGACAGTTAAGTACATTCTTGATTATCTCACCGAATGCCAGTGTAACGATCGCAAGATAGTCACCCCTTAACCGCAGGACCGGGATGCCGATAAGTATACCGGCGAAGGTTGCTATAAAAGCACCGACAAACAGAGCAATAATCAGTCGTAACGTATTATTGGGGACCGCATTTGCAAGACTTGCCGCAGCAACCACTCCGCTGAAGGCTCCGACCGACATAAATCCGGCGTGCCCGAGGCTCAGTTCACCGGAAATACCGACCACCAGGTTAAGCGACAGGGCCATGATCATATACGAACAGATCGGAATAAGCTGACCCTTCAGTGAACTTCCAAGATTTCCGGTCGCCGAAAGTATCTGGAATATTATAAAGAAGACTATTATTATACCGTAATTGATGAAACCGGCTCTGGTCTTTTTGGATAACTTCTTCATTCTTTAATCTCCTTTATTTACACCTTCTCAGCCATCTTCTTTCCGAGAAGACCGGTAGGCTTGACTATCAGTACGATTATAAGAACCGCAAATACTATCGCATCACTTAACTGTGTCGAAATATAGGCCTTGGCAAATATCTCGATTATACCGAGGAGTATACCGCCCAGCATGGCTCCCGGTATCGAACCGATCCCGCCGAATACTGCTGCCGTAAAGGCTTTGATACCGGGCATGGCTCCTGTTGTGGGCATGAGTGTCGGATATGCCGAACACAGGAGAACACCTGCTATTGCCGCAAGTCCCGAACCTATCGCAAATGTCATGGAAATAGTGGCGTTTACATTTATACCCATCAGCTGCGCCGCACCCTTATCCTCGGAGACTGCTCTCATTGCCTTTCCGAGCTTGGTCCTTGATGTGAACATTGTAAGTGCGATCATTATAATTATGCTTGCGATTATGGTAACTATCGCTACCGAAGATATCTGTACATCACCTATAACAAGATTGGGCAGATTCACCATATTGGGAAAAGCCTTCGGGTTGGACGACCAGATAAGAAGAGCTGCATTCTGAAGGAAATAGGAAACGCCGATCGCCGTAATAAGCACCGCCAGCGAACTGGCCTCCCTAAGCGGCTTGTATGCCAGCTTCTCGATGATCATTCCGAGTATCGTACATACAAATATCGAGAAAAGCACCGAAGGTATCACGGGCCAGCCGAGATATGACGTCGAGCAGAAGGCCATGTATCCTCCGATCATGATTACATCACCGTGCGCGAAATTAAGCATCTTGGCTATACCGTATACCATTGTATACCCAAGCGCTATGATAGCGTAAACACTTCCCAGACTGATTCCGTTGATCAAATATGTGAGCATAACTCCTCCTGATAAATTATCAATACCTTATTGTTTGTGTCATTCTGAGCGAAACGGAGGATGCGGCAGCCGCAGCAACGATCCTTCGCTTCGCTCAGAATGACATTGGCCGGACTTTCAGCCAATGTCATTTCCGAGATTATATCAAAAAGCATGAAACTATATAAGTCTTATTTATAGAATAGCGAATTTCATCAGAAATTCGGTATTCGTACTGGACCAGGCTCTGCTGAAAGCAGAGGCGTGTCATGCGGAACGCATGATTTCTGAATGCATTTCCTTGTTTGCATTCAGAAAGTCATACAATTTCAAAAATCCACTTATTCGGACTTACAGACCCACATACACTCCGTCTTTGATAACAACAGCCTTGGGAGCCTTGTTAACCTCACCGTTCGCGGTCCAGGTCATACCCTCACCCGTTATACCGTCAACGGAGAAATTGGAATCCGAGAATACGGAAACAAGGATTTCGCATATTTCCTCGTTTGACTTACCTGTTACATCAAGTCCGCCGTTCTTGTCTGCATAGTACTTAAGTGCCTCATATATTGCATAAGGGCAGTCATATCCGTCAGCTGCGAACTGGATCGGAATCTCCTTGAAGCTGTCCTGATACTTGGTAACGAAATTAACCGTCTTCTCATCCTTGGCATCTGCCGAGAAAGGTGTAAGAAGCATAACGCCTTCCGCAAGCTTGGTATCGAAGCCTTCAAGACCGAGGATACCGTCCATTCCGTCAACACCGAACATGGGAACCTTGTATCCCATGGAGTCAGCCTGCTGAAGGATCAGTGAAGCGGGTGTGTAGTAGATGGGAAGGAAAATAAGGTCAGCCTCTGCCTTCTGCGCATCGGTAAGCTGTACCGAGAAATCATTGGCAGTATCATCAGTAAATGTTGTTGTTGAAACAACCTCAAGTCCTATCTCCTGAGCCTTTGCTGTAAATGTCTGGTAAATACCGGTCGAATATACATCCGAGTTATTGTAGATGATAGCTATCTTGCTGCCCAGATTGTTATCCTTGATATACTGTGCCGAAGCAGAACCCTGGTTGGGATCCGAGAAGCACAGCTGGAAGATGTCATCACCCTGCTCGGTAACAGATGTAGCCGAAGCCGAAGGAGTGAGCATGAATACACGGTCGTTGTTAGCCTCTGCCGCAACAGCAACACAGGGGGTTGTCGTTACACAGCCCACGATGGCCTGTACATCCCAGTCTCTCAGCTTGTTATATGCGTTAACCGATTTCTCGGCATCATGCTCATCATCCTCAGGCTGATACTCCATCTGGAAATCAGAGCTTATCGCATTGATCTCATCAACCGCTATCTGTGTTCCGTTGGTAACGGCATTACCGTACAATGCTGCCGCACCTGTAAGCGGTCCTATCATACCTATCTTAAGTGTTCCGGTAAGTGAACCGGAGCCTCCTTCAGAAGCGGCGGGAGTATCTGCGCTGTCCGTTCCTTCATCTGCCTTGGCATCATCTGCCGGTGCATCTGAAGCTTCTGTACCTGCATCAGCCGCTGCAGGTGCCGTTGTCGGAGCCGTACCGCCGCATGCAGTCAATGTGCATACCATTGCTGCAGTAAGCATTAATGATAAAAGTCTTCTTTTCATAATATACCTCCTTAAATATAAATAGCGGCTCCGGTTGGAACCGCCGTGTTACGGCATAAATTATATGTAATACTACAGTTTTTGTCAAGTATTCTGTATTTTTTCGCAAATACCAAAACAGCCGGGGTGGGAGACCCGGCTGTCTTGGTGTAACATGTATTGTTATAGGATGATAAGATTTCATCTCATATTGGTCAATTAGCGACTATCACGAACCCTGCAATCCAAATCGGTACTCCGCTCTCCTGAAAATTCATCTTTTCCCCTTATCCGGAGAAATCCTCCTTTTTCAGGTATGCCAAAGCTCCAACCACTTCTGCCTGATCCGGCAACTGGCTATCTTCTCGCCGACCCGCCTCAGTGCCTTCGCACCTTTCGGTCCGTGCCATCAGGACCCGGTCACCCGTTACCCTCTCTCGACACGCCTAACGACGTACAGCTTAGCACCAACCTTATGACCTCACTCCCTGCGATTTACTCCTACATCTCTCCGGCTTCTTTCCCTGAAGCTTCGAACCCCCTGAAATCCATCGCCGTCGACTTACCCTTTTGGGAACTTATTCGGTACACTGAGAATGAATTCGGTCCCGGCTGGGTCTTTGGATTAGACCCTATAGCTTTGCGTCCTTACCTTTCGGTAAGTTTGCCAATATTCAATTCATCTTATGGTCTTATTATAACACCT
>JAEEHY010000342.1 GCA_016281085.1 Lachnospiraceae bacterium | reverse complement strand
CGTCATGGGCAATGGACTGTATGTAATTGTCTTAAAAAGCAGGTGGAGTTGTTCAAGCAAATGAACACTCCATTGGATGTAGCAAGTTTGCTGCATACCTAAAAAACCGAAAAGGTGTGATTAGATATATTCTCATATTAATTTGTCCTAATATGTCGTAAATACAGCAAAAAAGCCATTGTTTTGCATTAAACAATGGCTTTTTATAGCAGCGCAACCAGGATTCGAACCTGGAAATGACGGAGTCAGAGTCCGTTGCCTTACCGTTTGGCGATTGCGCTTTATTAATCATCGGTTCTTTCACCGACTTTGATGATTATACAACAAGCGCACATATAATTCAAGGACTTTTTTATTTTTTTGCATATTTTGTTCGCTTTACCGGCTACATCACAATGCTTGTCAGGGTTTCAGGCTGGCTACAGTACAATGCCCATCCCGGTTCCAGGGCAGGCTACAGTACAATGCTTATCCCGGTTCCATGGCAAGTTACAGAACAATACTTATCCCGGTTTCAGGGCAGGCTACAGAACGATGCTTATCCTGGTTCCGAGGTCTGTGACAGAGGTCACTTCAAAATGTCCTTTGTGCTTATCCACGATCCATTTCGCTATTGAAAGGCCAAGTCCCGTACCCTGAGTGTTTCGCGCTTCGTCTGCACGGTAGAAACGCTCAAACATATGCTCCATATCATTATCTGCCATACCGATACCGGTATCCTGGACACGAAGAAACGGACGACCTTCATCGTTCCTTCCAACTGACAGAGCAATCTCATCACCCTTATTGGTATACTTGGCTGCGTTGTCGATCAATATCCTCACCGCCTGCTTAAGCATACCCTCATCGGCATTAACAAAAATATCTTCATCACACGGTTTAAATCTGTAAGGATGATCCTCATCTATCATAAGAGACTCCTCATAGATCTCATTCATCATTGAATTAAGCGAAGTCTCCTTCATATCAAGCACAGTCTTACCGCTGTCACCTCTTGCAAGAAACAGGAGCTGCTCCACCAGATGCTTCATATGCTCGGACTCATGTGCGATTGCGGTAATGGATTCTTCAAGAACCGTCTCATCATCCTTCCCCCAACGCTTAAGCATATTGGCATAACCCTCGATAACTGCGATCGGTGTACGAAGCTCATGGGAAGCATCATTGACAAACCTCGCCTGTTGCCGGTAGCTTTCCCTCATCCTGACAAGAAGATTGTTCATAGCCGCCTCAACACCCTTAAGGTCAGAATTGTTGAAGCTGAGCTTATCATCCTCTCCGGGTTCGATGTTGTCGATCGCATCTTCGATAACCCTGTATTTATCCTCGTCATCAAAAGTCATTCGCGACAGTTCATCGGCTCTCAATGCAATCTCATCAATAGGACGAAGTATCTTTCTGATCCGCCTGTTCTCAAAAGGATAGCTTATAATAAGTCCTATAATCTGTACAGTAAGCAGAGCAAGCAGGGCTATCCCCATATATCTGTAAAAAAGCCCCATCGAGCCATTACCGTAAATATCTTCAAGCAATGACACTATTTCTTTCTTATCCGCCGTATTGTTGTATATACTGCTAAATCTGTCGGCATATCGGGAAATAAAAGAGTCGCCATAACTGAAATAAGCATTGGAAATGACAAATATAATGTGCATAATGATCGCAACCAGAACATCTTCCCAGAATATCCTGCGAAGTTTCTCCCTGACCCATAAACCATGGATCTTGCGTCTGATAGATGTCATTTTTTCAGACTGCATACTTGAAGAACCGGTTCTTCGATCATAATAATATGAATCTTTTCTTTCAGCTTTCCGTTTTGATGACATATCCTACTCCGCGTACTGTCTGGATCATCTTGATTCCAAACACTTCATCTATCTTAGATCTTAAGAAACGGATATAAACATCCACAACATTAGTTTCACCTATGTAATCATAGCCACATACCTTTTCAAGAAGAGTATCTCTCGAAAGTACTATGTCCTTGTTTGCAAGCAGAGTCTTAAGCATCAGAAATTCTCTGTTTGTCAGGCTTATTTCATGACCGTCATAGGTTACCGTATGCTTTAACTCATTCAGTATGAGCTTGTTCCATGTATAAACACCCTCCTGTTCTCCTGCCTCGTCAACAGCAGTACCGGAAGCACTATTAGTATCCGTTCTATTGTACAGTTTAAGTGCTACACGTATTCTTGCGAGCAGTTCCTCTATGGCAAAGGGCTTGGTAATGTAATCAACCGCACCGGCATCCAGTCCCGAGACCTTGTCCATAACAGCATCCCTTGCAGTAACCAGAATAACGGGAGGTACACGCCCTTCCTCCATGTTCAGGCGGCGCAGTACTTCAAGGCCGTTCAGTCCCGGCAGCATGATGTCAAGCAGGATAAGGTCATACCGGTCACTCTCTGCCATCTCAAGCGCTGTCCTGCCGTCATATGCCTTACTTACCTCATATCCTTCATGCTTCAGCTCAAGCTCTATAAACCTGGCAAGCTTTTCTTCATCTTCTACCACAAGAATACGTGTGCTCATGTGCTACTCCTATAAACAAAAAAGTATATCGGGGACAGGCTCATAATGCGCCTGCCCTCCTTTTCATTTCGGGACAGGCTCAAAATGCTTCGCATTTTTCGCTGCATTGCACTCGTGCAATACATATAGTTATAACCTGCTCCTCTTTCATGCGAGCATGAGAGGAGCAGGTTAAACTATATGTGCTGTCCCTCATTACAGTTTGTCATATTCTTCCTTGACTTTATCGACCATCTCACCGGCTTTGTCAAAGGTACTGTTTACTATACTAAGGTCATCGGGGCCTGTTATCTCATATCTGCAGTCGAAGAACAGTCCTATAATAAGTACAATTCCAACCGTCCAGAACGAAATGATGAGTGCGAGGATGAGTATCCATACCGGTACGGTAACTATCCTGTTGTCTTTACGTTCCACAACAAACTTGTTATCCTTGCACTTGATCCAGATAAGATGACAGAGATACTTGATCTTCTGTCCGAAGGTCCTGTCGCTCTTCCTCTTTTCTTCATCCACTGTCTTTCTGACATCGACGTAATCCTTCTGCTCTTCATAAGTGGTCGAGCGGGTACTCTGTTCCTCTGACGAAACCTTGCCCTGACCCTCAAGCCATATCATCGCATCCAGAAGATCCCCGTCCGTCTGCTTAAGCGCTTCCTTTGCTTCCTCATATGTTACATCTGCTCGCTGTCTTAATTTTTCAACCTTTTCGAATTCATCCATTGTCATTCCCTCTTTTCTCTTTTAAATTACTCTTCGTCTTACGATGCCCGGTATCTTCCGCGGTGATCAACCGGTATACATCCTCCCGACACTAACGAATATAATCTTAATCTATTAACCCATCTTTGAGAAAAGATTAAAATTGCATTAAATTACAATCCTACAACCTGACCCATCCTTCAAAACACTTTACCTCATTATCCCTGTCCTTAAGATATGCACGGGGATATATCGTGATATGCCCTTCATTCTCATTTAGCAGAGCACCCCACTGGCTGAATGTCGAATTGGCGATTATATTGTGCTTACAGAGGCTCATAAGCTGCATATCCCTGTAGCTGTCATCACCGGAATTTCCCGTGACTATCCTCTTATTGTCAAGCCATCCGAACTCCCTTTCCACAAAACCGGGATCATCCGAAAATATGAAAAACACAGGATCCTTCACTCGTTCCCTGATATAGCCGGCAGCTCTTTCATAATAATCCCTCGAAAGAGAAACAAACATATCCTGATAGGTTGCCGACAGATAATCCCCTCTCCTCACATGTATGCTGACCGAATTGCAGCCCTCGATCTCATCGGCGATACCTCTGCACAACTGATCACCGATCTCCGGAAAGCGGAAATGCGTCCTGATCATATCAAACCTCCCCTTAAGATATTTCTCTTCGATGAAGAAGCCCGAAATATACCAGTCCTTATTTATGTCAAGATGGGTGACCTTATCATATACTTCATTGAAAACAGTCCCGTTTACCATGGTGTCTTCATTATTTAATTTCCCACTGAGCTGGTCTATGAAATAAGGCTCTCTCTTTTTCTGTGTAAACTCTCTTATAATACGGTTGGGATAACGTCTGAACTTCTCAAACAGATCGGCCTGTTTCTGAGTAAACTTTCCATATCTG
>JAEEHY010000341.1 GCA_016281085.1 Lachnospiraceae bacterium | reverse complement strand
TGGAAAAGCACATTACGGCACCTATAGATGATAATACAGTTAATGATCTAAAGATCGGAGATTATGTATATATTACCGGAACCATATATACAGCAAGGGATGCGGCTCATAAAAGGATGTATGAAGCTCTTAAAAGAGGAGAAGAACTGCCTTTTGATATAGAGGGTAACATTATTTACTATATGGGACCGTCACCTGCAAGAGAAGGACGTCCCATAGGATCGGCAGGTCCCACAACCGCAACCAGGATGGATAAATACACTCCTGCACTGCTTGATCTTGGACTTAAGGGGATGATAGGCAAGGGCAAGAGGCGTCAGGAAGTTAAGGATTCTATGAAAAAGAACTGTGCTGTTTATTTTGCGGCTATAGGTGGTGCGGGTGCGATATTGTCCAAATGCATCACCGGTTCGGAAGTAATAGCTTACGACGATCTTGGTACAGAAGCTGTAAGAAAGCTTGAAGTTGTTGATTTTCCGGTGATAGTGGTTATTGATAAGAACGGAAATGACCTGTATGAGGAGAACAGACGTAAATCAGTTTGACAAAGCATATTGATTCCTGTATAATCTTTTTGTTAACGTTAATTTCATATTTTGATGTGAGTTCAGCATTATGGAGAAATACTCAAGAGGCTGAAGAGGCGCCCCTGCTAAGGGTGTAGGTCGGGCAACCGGCGCGAGGGTTCAAATCCCTCTTTCTCCGTTCAGAAGAAATTGCTCTAAATTTTGATTATATCATTATTTAGGGCTATTTTATTTTAATATGCAGCTGTCACGATTAACACCAATCTGTATAAAATGTTTCCGTTATGGTATATTATAGAATAGCGAATTTCATCAGGAATACAGTATTGATATTTATTGGTATCTGAAAATATACCGATAAACCAGAATGCAATGACTTGGAGTAAACATGATAAATATTACACAGATGCTTGAAAGAGCGGCAGAAGAATACGGTGACAGGATAGCATATGCTGATCCCGATAAAGAGATTACCTATGCCTGCCTGAATGACAGGGCAAAAAGGATTGCCACATATCTTGCAAATAATAAGGGTATTGAAAAAATAAAGCCGGAATCTGCGCTTGTTTTCTATATGGAAAAGAGTGTTGATGCGCTTACCGTGATGTTTGCCGGGATGTATCTGTCAATGTTTTACAGTTTTATTGATATAAGACAGACAGCAAACAGGGCGGAAAATATCATATCAGTGCTCGAACCTGAATATATCATAACAGACGAAGACAATATCGAGGCACTGATATCACTTAATCTTGAAAACAGAGTGAGAGAGAATATCATTCTTATATCGGATCTGGTGAACAGAATCGACTCATTATACATGGATGAGTCACTATTAAACAGATACAGCGAAAATTTTTATGATAAGATGCCTTTGTATGTGAATTTCACAAGCGGAAGCACAGGAGTGCCCAAAGGAGTGGTGGTTGGACATGCTTCGGTCATTGAATTTATAGAAGAATTTACCTCTGTTTTTAATATTACAGATGATGATATCATTGCCAATCAGGCTCCTTTTGATTTCGATGTTTCGGTTAAAGATATCTACAGCGGATTACTTAAAGGTGCCAAAGTGGCTCTTATACCGCGTGAATATTTTTCCAATCCGACGGTATTAATGGATTATCTGTTTGATAATAAGGTAACAACTCTTATATGGGCTGTATCAGCCATGTGCTTTGTCTCAATAATGAACGGGCTTGAATATAAGACTCCCGATTCAATAAATAAGATAATGTTTTCGGGTGAATTAATGCCGGTAAAGCAGCTTAATAAGTGGAAGAAATACCTTCCGGATGCAATGTATGTAAATCTGTACGGACCGACAGAGATAACCTGTAACTGTACATACCATATTCTCGACAGGGAATACGAAAAGGATGAGGTTATTCCGATAGGCATTCCCTTTGGAAACGAAAAGGTATTTCTGCTGGATGACAATGATAACAGGATAACCGAACCGGATACAGAGGGAGAAATCTGTGTGGGAGGCTCCTGTCTGGCACTCGGATACTATAAGGACAGTGTAAAGACAAACGAGGTTTTTGTACAGAATCCCCTTAATAACAGGTTTATTGAGCAGATATACAGGACAGGTGATCTAGGAAAATACGATAAGAATGGACTTCTTTACTATACTTCACGCAAGGATTTCCAGATAAAACATATGGGACAGAGGATCGAGCTGTCCGATATTGATGTTTCAGCAATGTCGATAGACGGAGTGTCAAGAGCCTGTACGATCTATGACCACAAACACAAGAAGATAGTGCTTTTCTTTACAGGAGAATCGGATAAGGAAACAGTATCGGCAAAGCTTAAGGATAAACTGCCGCCGTTTATGCTTCCGACAAAGACGGTCAGGATTGATGAATTTCCGCTTAATAAAAACGGGAAGATCGACAGGGGTGCGTTGGAAAAATTATAATATAACAGTAAGGATACCATGATAAATAAGGAAATAATACAAAAGATCAGAAAAGAATATGAGACTCCTTTATTTCTCTTTGATGCAGATGAGTTAAGAAACAGGGTTTGTAATATAAGGGATATATTGGAAAGCGGGGATGAAAAGATAGGTTTATGCTACTCCATTAAGGCCAACCCCTTTCTTATACCATATCTTAGCGATATTGTGGATAAATTTGAGGTATGTTCACCTGGAGAGCTTCAGATATGTAAGGAATACAGGGTTGATCCTTCAATGATAATATATTCGGGTGTCCATAAGGAAAAAGAGGATATAGAGGATGCGATAACCTGTGGATCAGGTATATTGACTGCGGAATCAGTCAGACATTATGAGCTTATTAAAGAGATATGCAACAGTATCGACAAAGATGTACGTCTGATATTGCGTTTGTCCTCCAAGAGTCAGTTTGGTATGTCAATAGAGGATATCAGACATATCATGGATATAAACAGAGACAATCCTTTTATAAGCATAGAGGGTATCCATTACTTTGCGGGAACGCAGAGGACAAAGCTTAAGCATCAGAGAGAAGAGCTTGAAATGCTTAAGGACACTATAGCTGTTTTAAGGGAAGAATTCCACCTTCCCCTGCCGGTACTTGAATATGGTCCTGGTCTTGCATATCCATATTTCACAGGTGATGATTTCAGCGATACATTATGCCCTCTTAAGGAGCTGCTTCCTGAACTTATTACGGCAGCAGGCAGCAGTGAATTATGCATTGAAATGGGACGTTTTCTCGCAAGCAGTTGCGGATATTATTTCACTGATGTGTGCGATGTTAAGGAATCATATGATCAAAGGTGGATAATACTTGATGGCGGCATAAATCATGTAAATTACATCGGACAGATGATGGGAATGAAAACACCTGTTATAATAACAGTAAAGAATAGTGATGGAACAGTAATAAATAACACAGATGAACTGATATTAAATAACATATCTGAATTTACAGGTAAATATGATAAACCCCAGTCTTTATGCGGATCTCTGTGTACGACCAATGATGTTCTTGCAAGAAGCTACAGTGGTGTTGCGCTTGAACTTAAGGATACACTTGTTTTTTGTAATATCGGAGCATATTCCGTAACCGAGGGTATTAACCTGTTTCTCAGCAGAAATATGCCGCTTGTATTAATACACTCTGATGGTGTAATATCAAGGGTAAGGGAAGTCAAGGAAACATGGGGGCTGAATTGTCAGCCTCATAAGGAGCAATAAGCAGATAATCATTATACGAGGAGAAACAACAATGGAAGAATTAATGGAATTACTTAAGGATGTAAGGGATGATGTTGATTTTGAAACTGCGGAGGATCTTATTGACGGCAAGATACTCAGCTCGTTTGATATAATCCAGATAATCAGTGTAATAGATGAGGAATATGATGTAGCTGTTCCGGCAACCGAGATAATACCTGCCAATTTCAACAGCGCTAAAGCAATCTATGATATGATACAGAGACTGAAGTAAGATACGGGAAATAAACAAGGAAATATAAATATTTATAAAACAGTCTGAATAACCGTCTGATAAGTAATTCAGGCTGTTTTTTATGTGTTCAAAAATCGGGTATTGACAAGTAGAATTATTATGATATCATGATGATATCAAAACAATATTTGAAAGGATGGTGTATATTATGACAGAAAAGATCTATACGGAGAAGAAGCTCGGAATGCCGGTACTTATAGGTGTGATCCTTGCTTATATTTTTGCTTTATTCATGTGCATTGCCGGAGGGGTGATATCAGAATATGTAGGTTTTTTTGGCGGTTTTTTTGCTTTCATCGGTATAATGGTATTTATTTTCGGATGGATACCGCTGCTTGGTCTTAAAGTGTTAAAACCGCAGGAAGCATTGGTTCTTACCCTTTTTGGTAATTACAAGGGATCTATCAAGGAACCCGGTTTCTATTTCGTCAATCCGTTCTGTACCGCTGTAAATCCCGCTGCCGGAACGAGACTTGCACAGAGCGGTGAGGCTTCCGGTAAGTCCGATACAGTAACTATCAATACGGCTGCAACAGCCAGTGTGAATGTTTACAGTAAGAAGATATCTCTTAAGGCAATGACCTTAAACAACGGAAGGCAGAAGATAAATGACTGCCTCGGTAATCCTGTTGAAATAGGAATTGCCGTTATCTGGAAAGTTACTGATACGGCCAAAGCAGTATTTAATGTTGACAATTACAAAGAGTATCTGTCCCTTCAATGTGATTCTGCCCTCAGAAATATTGTAAGGATATATCCTTATGATGTTGCAAGTGATGTGGATACAACGGGTGACGGACAGGCAGATGAAGGTTCTCTTCGTGGTTCTGCGGAAGTTGTTGCACAGAGGATAAAGGATGAAATCCAGAGTAAAGTCTCGGATGCGGGACTTGAGATAATCGAAGCAAGGATCACCTATCTTGCCTATGCTCCCGAAATCGCTTCGGTAATGCTCCAGAGGCAGCAGGCTTCAGCCATCATAGATGCAAGGAAGATGATAGTTGACGGAGCCGTGGGTATGGTTGAGATGGCTCTTGAGAGGCTAAATGAAAAGGATATCGTGAATCTTGATGAGGAGAGAAAGGCAGCCATGGTTTCCAATCTGTTAGTGGTACTTTGCGGCAACCACGATGCCCAGCCGGTTGTTAATTCGGGGAGCCTGTATTAGTGGCTGACAAGAAGCAGGTACCATTACGTTTATCGGCGAAATTGTATGATGCCATAGCCGCATGGGCAGAGGATGATTTTCGCTCGGTCAACGGCCAGATCGAATATCTGCTTACGGAATGCGTTAAGCAGAGAAAGAAGAACGGCAAATATGTGGGTGAGGAGACAGACCTCCCCCCGGAGCTTGATATTGAATAATGGAAAGGGTATCTGTTATCTTACAGATACCCTTTTAGCACCTTTATAAGCTCCTGCGTGTACACATGACGGCCTGTAGCGGAGAAATGTCCCATATCCTCATAGTATTCGGGGTTATGGTTGTCAAAATCAACATCATGGGCGTATATGCATCTTACGTCATATTCTTCCATGAGATCTGCGAAAAAATCGTGATATTCGGCATATTTTGGATCATTTTCGAGCCTGTAGTAATGTGGACATTCAAGGAAGATAAAGTCCTGACCGTCGCGCCTGCATTTCTCAATTATCTCCTTTACGGACTCAAGTTGTGCATTGACCAGAACCGAATCACTTATATCAAATTCCTCGTTTTCTAGAAAATCAAGTCCGGAGGAAGGAGTTTCATCGGTTTTGGCTCCCTTGTAATAACGTGTGGAGTAGAACCTTTCGGTTACAGGATAAGTAATAAGATCATCCATTCCCGAGGTTACAAAATATTCATACATTATGGACAGGTCATCATTTCCGGCGGCTTTAAGTTTATTCCACAGGGCTATCTTCCCTTCAAAAGACAGATCCCATATAACTCTTGAATCCGACAGCTTGACATCCTCCGTAAGCATGAGAGGATCCAGTTCAAATATCATCAGCTTGCACTCATGAGTTGCACGTCTCCTGATCTCATCATACTGGATCGAGGTTGCGGTGTACTGATTTCCCCCGTATGAGATTATATAGGCTCTGTCATCATAGGCTTCATCAAGCTCATGCATATCAAGGTTTGAGCGAAAGGTCGATGAACCAATGAAGAGAGCATCGAGCCCGCCTTCCTTAAGGGCTGCCCTTATCCCGCGATTTCCTATGGGAATATTGCAGGAATACAAATTTTTGAACATGACGGCAGCTGTTATGAATACCAATGCCGATATCAATGTAATTATGGCTTTTCTCATGGATAAATGATCCTGTTATAAAGATCCCTACATCAGTTTGGGATGACAGTAGTTGCTACAACACAGGTACTTAAGTTAAAATGCCTGGTACATAAAGTTGGACTGTCCGGCTACACCAAACAGTGCCATAGTTATGAGCATTCCCGCCGCATACAGATAACGGTGTCCGGTAAATGCCTTATCATTATTTTCTTTAATCAATTCTACAATAAACAATGCACCTATGAGTAAGATAAGTATGATCGCAGAAGCCGCAGCCTGATTTCCGTTACCGAAAGGGGTCATAGCTGCAACAAAGGATGACGGATTTATTCTGGTTGTCGTGAATATCCTTTTATATATAAGGAAAGCATCCTTTAAACTGTGGGCGCGGAACATAACCTCTCCGAGCAATACTATGATAAAGGTTCTTAAGGTCTGGAATATTCTTATAAATATGTTTTTATCATTCCAGTGAACGGCTGTACGTACTTTTTTCATGTAATTCATTGTACATACCGAGAACAGCATGATTATCGCAAAATAAACGCCCCAGCCTATATAAACATCTTCTGCCCCGTGCCAGATACCTGTCACTATCCACACAAGAATAAGTGGGAATACGGTCCGCAGAGTACCTTTTTTGGCTTTTGGAAATATTTTCCCGAGAAATTTCGAAGCTTTCCTGTTCCATCCCGATGTTACGGCGGGCATCATAAGATGTTCCTTGAACCATTCATTTAATGAGATGTGCCATCTTCTCCAATATTCCTGAATGTTTCTTGAAAAGTACGGACGCAGGAAATTCTCGGCCAGTCTGATATCTAACATTTCAGAGATACCGCAGACAATATCCATATATCCCGAGAAATCCGCGTACAGCTCAATAGCATAGAAGAACACTGCAATGATCAGGGTCAGGCCATCATAGCCCTTAGGTGAAGAAAAAACCGTGTCAACATAATAGGTAAGTCTTCCCGCTATCACAAGCTTTTTAAATAATCCTTTTATACAGCGGTATCCTCCTTTTTTTAAATTATCTGTATTGAATGTATGAGGAGCAAGGAGCTGTTCTTTCATATTCTGATATGTTCCGATAGGACCCTGTGTTATCTGTGGGAAAAATGAAATGAACAGCGCGTAATGTGCAAGATTTTTCTCAGGTTCTATCTTCTTCCCCATACAGTCGTGGGCATACCCAAGTGTCATAAAGGTATAAAATGAGATTCCGAGAGGTACGATAAGAGAATGTATGTTAAAATATATGCTGTATCTGAAAACAATTAAGATCCCGAGATTGATGATAAGTGTCAGGATCCAGTGAGATTTAACGGGATTGAGCATAAGAGCCCAGGTTGAAACAATGGATACGGCTATAAACACTATATAAACGGGTCTTGCCCATGCATAGAAGACAAGGCTTCCGACAAGAAGCACTATCCATTGATGTTCAGGCTTTACCCGGTAATATACTGTAAGAAGTATGCATATGAAAATAAAAAAACTTAATGAAATAAGGCTCATTAACGGCTCCGGTTATTTATCAAAGTAAAAAGTATTGTCCATAACAGGAAATAAACTGGACAGTTAAAGACAATGTATAAACATCGACATACAAGATTATAGTGTTATGCCCTAAGCTGTGTCAAACATAAATGCGCATAAAAACTTAACCAAACTTGTATAAATGATTATAACTGTTCATAATCGGTAAATCGGGTTATAATCATAGGTATTGTTCCGGTTGATCACCGAAAATATTAAGGGATATTGAAAATAAATGAAAACAATCATGTATAAAAACCGAAAAATCATCTGCCCCATACTGGCATTTATCATTCCGATA
>JAEEHY010000340.1 GCA_016281085.1 Lachnospiraceae bacterium | reverse complement strand
TCTTCACCGTCGTATACGATCACTTCACCGTCGGGAGCCATGGCAATAAAGTTATCGATAACTTCGACAAGCTCACCGTTTCCTCCTTTTTCGTACAGGCAGGCTATGTTGTTTCCGTAAGATTTTTCTTCGACCGACTGGCAGCCTATTATATAGTACGGAATCGAGTCGGTGGTATATGCTTCGATCGGATTTCCGTTTTCGGGATTCAGCGTGAGAACCTTTTCCCATGTATCCATATCATACACTTCCGAATAATCCATAAGCACATACCGGTTATTACCGAAAAAGTATATATTTATCATAGAGTTGATTGGTTTTTCCAGCAAAAAATTATTTCCGTCGACACTGTAGACATGCCAGGCGTCAGCTGTCGAGAGAAAAGCCAGTCTTCTTTCTTCGTTTATATAATGCAGATAATAGTCCTCCAAAGTGTCTGTCTTACCGTCAGCACTTTCCACCAGTACACCGTTATCTGTCTGTATCAGTAACCGGTCACCTACCTTTGCCCCATAGTAGGCTCCGTCGGGGAGTACCGATTCTTCAAGCACCTTTCCGGTTGCGCATTCTATGGTTCTTATAATGTTTCCGGACAGCGGGATTTCCCCGTTTTCAGTTATATTTGCCGTGGATTCATACATTGTCTTCCCATCTTCCCGGTAAATTCTTTTAGAATTATAGTTATCTGTCTTATATACCTCCTTCATGGTATCGGCTTCGAAATGATATGCGGTATCACCGTTGTCGAAAAGGATATAATCGTTGGAAAACTGCTCGACATACCCGCTGCCTCCGATATCGGTAGGTTCGATAACGGAGATCCTTTCCAATGTATGAGCGTCGTATTCAGCCAGCCAGCTTCGCCCCTCATCGTTATATGTTCCGAAAATAAAACGGTCGCAATGGGTAGGTAAGTTAAACCATTTACTGATCGAACCATCCCCTATACCGGCAATCGTACCTTTTTTTGCGTCCTTATAATAGTCATCCCCATGCTGCAGATATACACGGATGCTGTTACCGTGACTGTCTTTTGTGGTATATGCAGTCCTTGATACACAGCCTACGCGGATCGATTCTCCATTACCGTCCGGTGTCCTGATCTGTTTCTTTCCATCTTCCTCAAACACGTATACCGAGCCGTTCTCCAGTGCTGCCGCGATCATGCCGCTGCCTGAACATACTGAGGTGATCCTGGCAGGAAGCTGTTTCTCCCATGACGGCTCCTTATCAGCGGTACAATCCATTCCGTAGAGCGTATTCCCATCAAAGTAATAACAATTTCCTTCATCGTTTACGCTTATTTCGTAGTTATCAGAGTTGATTTGACTCAGCAGGGTCTGTTTTCTTGCCTTCATATCATATTGATACAAGCAAAGATTCCCGTCAGAGTCATATCCGGGATAGGACACAAGATCATCCCCCGTAAAAGCGGGATTACAAACATAAGTCTGTGTCACATAAAATGTGCTGTCTCCGGTTTTAAGATCTATAACACGAAATCCGCCGAACGTTGAATCACCCGATGTTCTTTCCGTATGAACAGGCAGTCTCCCCGATTTATGGTCTATCCTTCCCAATTCGTGACCACTGTCATCATCCGAAAGATCAACTGATATGGTCCGGTTTCCGTCAAGATCATAGCCGATAAGAAGATCATTGCCGTTTAGTGTTACAATAGCCGTTTTACCGGGTTCTGCATAAGGATCCATCGTTATGAGCATGTTTGATTCTTTGGGTTGTTCCTGTTTTTGTGCAAACAGTTCTTTTCCGCTTGCGATATCCACGCAGACAAGTGTATATTCCTCGTTGAGATAGAATAGCTTTTTACCGTCACGTGATAATATCGCTCCGTTATAGTTGGTTCCGCCGGGATTGGCATATATGTCAGCTTCCCTGACTTCATACAATGTTTCACCATCTAAGACACGCACCACCTGTGCCAGGCGCATAAACTGTGAATTTCCTGTCTGGATAACGGATTCTATCAGCATTGTGGATTCGTCTTCACTAAAATAAGTATAGGAATTCCATGTATTATTTTCCATATTTTTGATATATCCGACATGATAGCCTGCCGCATAATCATATATCCCAAGTGCATCGGTCAGTGATTTCATGGCATTGGCAACATAAGGACGATCCGGGTTGTCAAGGTCCTTAGGGAGTGCGGTAAGTGCAAGCTTTATTGCAGTATCACGGTCGCCTCCCTTAAAGGCTGCATCCGCATATTCCGCCAGGAAATAAGATTCGCCGCGAAGGGTCTCCTGATTGGATTTATCAAGATCGGTATAAGCCTTTTGCAACTCAATATTTTTCTTGGTGATTATGCCGGCAACACATGCAAGTATGGAAAATGCAATTGTTGCAGCTGTTGCGATCCTTTTGATGCGGCGTTCTTTCTGACGGTTTTTAAGGTCATCATAATCAACCTGCAATATGGTTGACAGAAACCTGAACTGTTCGTTTTTTAAATTTTTGATGATCGCTTTTTCCGAATCACCTCTGATGTCAACTGCAAGGGGTTCGATATGCTTTGTTTCCCCGTCCACCTCGATCTCTGTAAGTATGGAAGGGAAGGATTCGTTTGGTTCACCTTCAACAAGAATTACGATGACCTTCTCACGTCCGTTGAGCTCGATGAAATGCTCAATCTCCTCCATGCACCATACCGAATCCTTGTATCTTTTGGTACATATGACGATAAGCCACTCGGAATTCTCTATACCTGTACGTATTATCTCCGAAAGATTGGAAGCTGCCTGAAGTTCATCACTGTCTCGGAAGACCTTGCCCACATGAGTCTTGCCGATCGCCTTGGCAAGCTTTCCGGGGACACGGTATCTTTCGATTATCTTCTGTATGTGTTTTGCCACAACCTCGTCGATCTCTCTGTGACGGTAACTTATAAAAGCTTCGTATTTCATATCCTGCTCCTTACTGCGTTTCTTCGCCGTTATCGATATCAGTCTTGAGATCATCCGTGATCATATTTTGTATTTTCCGTATTTAATTGAAAATTACTAAGGTTTGATTTTTATACTTTCTGTTCATGTGAGGGTTATGAAATTGCTCTGATAGGATAATAATAAAATCAAGAAAAATGAAATGCAAGTATTAAGTTTTTGATGTATAAACAGGCTTGACGAGAGCCGTTGTATATGTAATACTATGAACATGCCCTAATAGTCACAAATTAATAAAAAAATGACAAAAAATTATAAATTTGGGGTTAAGTATATGAAAATGCTGCCGATATATAATCTGTAGCGAGTAGTTGTAGTAATTGTTCAGGACTCTAAACCCCTATAAAAGGGTCTTGGGCAATGAAACAACCATATTAATCAGGTAACACAAAAAACTTCAAGGAGGAATTACTATGGTAAAGAAAAGTTGGGAGAAGAAAGTTGATAACAAAGGTTTCACATTGGTTGAGTTGATCGTTGTACTCGTAATTCTGGCTATCTTGGCTGCAATTCTTGTACCGGCACTCTTAGGCTACATCGACAGGGCAAAGGGATC
>JAEEHY010000339.1 GCA_016281085.1 Lachnospiraceae bacterium | reverse complement strand
TACACTCTCCCGTGTGTGTCCTAAACATTTACGCTCATAACTATCACACGTCGTTTCTGCTCCGGGCAGACTTATGAATTCGTACAGTGACTTGTCGCCAGTTTCCTAACTTGACATTCGCTCCACGGAAAACCTGTTACGCCTCAAATCCGAGGACAACAGCAACCTCACGCTTCACAGCTATCAATGTCACAGCAAACGCTAGTATACATGAAAAAAACCCCTAATGCAAGGGGTTTTTTAAAAAAACTAAGTTATTTATCTGTTAACTCTTGCGCCGGCACCCTTCATGATGCCTTCAACCTCTTTAAGTGAAGCCATTGTTGTATCACCGGGCGTTGTCATGGCAAGTGCTCCGTGTGCTGCTCCGTAATTAACGGCCTTCTCGGGATCACCCGTGGTCATAAGCCCGTATACGAGTCCGGATGCAAAGGAGTCGCCGCCGCCTACACGGTCCATGATCTCCAGTCCGTCATACTGTGAAGCCTTATATATCTCACCGTCTGCCCAGCAGATAGCGCTCCAGTCGTTAACGGTAGCGGTCTTAACCGTTCTCAATGTGGTCGCTACAACCTTGAAGTTAGGATATGTCTTCGCTGCAGTGTTTATCATCTTCTTATATCCGTCAAGATTGAGCTCCTTTAAATTCTCATCATTTCCCTCAACCTCGAAACCAAGGCAGGCCGTGAAATCCTCCTCGTTTCCGATCATAACGTCAACATACTGTGCTATCTCCTTGTTAACCTCCTGAGCCTTGGCCTGTCCGCCGATCGCACTCCACATTGAAGGTCTGTAATTGAGATCATATGAAATAACGGTTCCGTACTTCTTGGCAGTCTTTATTGCTTCCACCACAGTCTTGGCACTTGTTTCGGACAATGCAGCATAGATACCGCCTGTATGAAGCCATCTGACTCCAAGCTCTCCGAATATATAGTCAAAATCAAAATCCTCTGCAGTGGCCTTGGATATAGCCGTGTTTGCTCTGTCGGAGCATCCAAGTGCACCCCTTATGCCGAAACCTCTCTCCGTAAAGTTAATTCCGTTCCTGCATACCCTGCCGATTCCGTCAGTCTTCATCCACTTGATAAGAGAAGTGTCAACACCGCCCTGAAGTATGAAATCCTCCATAAGCTTGCCCACTTCATTGTCCGCAAAAGCAGTAATTACTGCGGTTTTCATTCCAAAGCATCTTCTGAGGCCGCGGATAACATTGTATTCACCGCCACCTTCCCATGCTCTGAATGAACGCGCTGTCTTAATCCTTCCTTCGCCCGGATCGAGTCGAAGCATTACCTCACCGAGACTGACCGCATCAAATGCACACTCTTCCTTACTCTTCAGCTTTAAATCCATTTTAACCATCCCTTCTACATTTAAGAAACTTCTCCAACCTCACCTTCTTCCGGCAAGGCTACCGCTACATCTCCGGCAACATCCACCAACTACCATACTAGCATGTTACCTATTATAACTATATACAAAAAAGGGATGTAATTCAAGTCGTATTTTTGTATTTTATTGCGAACATTACCGGAACACTCAGACCGACATATTTGTATTAAAACTTCTCTTCCATTTATGTAATTTGTCCCGAAACATGCACATATGATCTTTTATCGAAAGTTATGGCAAACGAATTAATTTCATTCACCTTACATATACCTTACATAAAAATCATCCAGCAGATATACCCTGTCGTTGCTCCTGCTGACGGCAACAAGACGCACTGTCTCTTCATAAGCATAGCGCCTCTGAAGACTGAAATTGAATTGTGAAAGTCCTTCCTCTTCCGAAAGCTCATTAAGCTTCCAGAAATCACACTCTATCCATCTCTCTCCATCCGGATTTGCGTATACATCATATTCGTCGCCATCAATCGATTCAAGATATCCGCTTATGCTTATTACGGTGCTTCCCTCATTCACGTTAAGACCCAGTGTGGTTCCGTCACGCTCAACGCCCTTTGTTTCCGTAATAACATATCCTACATGAGAATCGGCACTGTTTCTTTCGGGAGATATTTCATCATAGTCTTCGGATGTCCTCACCTCAAACGGATCCTCGTAATAAACATCTGTATACTCTATCTGGCTTATCCTTTTTCCTTCCTCGTCCCTTTCTCCTATCATCTCACCGCTTATGCTGCGCTCGGCAGTCTCGTATATAACCATATCCGGGAAAAACAGATTGACATAGTACTGCAGATATTTATAGTTATGCCAGTGAACGAAATAAACCTCCTTGAACCTGTTCTGATAAAACTTGTGGTAATTACCGAAATAACTGTCGCAGAACACAAGCAGTATCCGGTTATTCCCGCACTCGGGATTGGTGAAGTGCGAATAAAATGTATCATCTTCACAGTCAAGTGTTCCATACATATAAGAAGTCATATCGTTCGATATATCATCCTTCAAAGCGTAGTGGGGAACATCCTCATCTATCGCAAACCTGGCCACATCAAGGGAATCCTCATGTACGGTTGTCCTGACGTAATCATCCCCGCTCAAAGGCCTGACATCATCAAAGCATTCCTGTATCCTGTCATCTATGAGCTTATGCCCTATAAATGCGCCGTCCTCATTCCAGTGCGTCGCATCATACAGCCTGTTATACACAACCTTGTCCTTCTTGGCTTCCTTAAGCTCATCGATCGGTATAATGTAATCGACTTGTGTAGAATCAAGCCGCTGCTTTATATAATCCGGGATCGAAGGATTATCATCATTTACATGAATTGACGCCGGAAAATATTCGGGATAAACCGTCTTCTTATCCGGACAGAGAAAATACAGAAATTTTATATCCTTCTTCTTAAGATAAGTATCGGTATCGCTGATGAAGTCAACAAAGCTGTCAAGATAGGCTTCATCGGTATTCATATGCTGATATCCTTTTATATAGGTAGGATCCTTGTAATATATATGTCCTTCCCTGCCATACATGAACAAAGGGTGAACCATAACATGAAAGAGCTTGTCATTCAATACGGTATATGCTTCGATCGCCTGTTCCCTGAAGCCTATTCGGTCATTTAAATACGCTTCGACTTCAGTATTGTTCTGCAACGTAAGATCGAGTCCCGGCCACTCTGCCAGAAGCTTATTGTCTATTTCCGATATCTGCATTTCCTTTGTGTTCATGAAAATCGCAGGAACGATCATACAGGCGAGAAAGAGCAGTATAAATATTACATTTATCAATCTGTTTTTCATGTATTTCCTATCCTATTTGTCATGAGGCTACGGATCCCTTATGACAACTCTCAGCTTTCATAATCTGCTTTACACTACCGGGTTCATAACCCCCTGATCAAAAACATTTATATGTAACTATTCAGAACAGCACATAAATTTTAAAATATGATGTGTCATGCTTGCATGTAAACAGCATATTTTACAAATTTATGTATTTGTGCAGAACACTTAGCGAGGTTTTTTCGAGCTTAGTGTGAGCCATGCATGT
>JAEEHY010000025.1 GCA_016281085.1 Lachnospiraceae bacterium | reverse complement strand
TTATATGCCACTCCATATACTCCGTTAACTGCAACTCCTTTTATAAAGGAAACCAGATACCGGTCGGCAGCGTTGTTTATCCAGCTCCCTGTCGAGTATGCGATCATGGGAAGCCCATATGCGATCATTTCCTTTTCGAATTCTTTATCCGGTTTACTGTTTTCTACTTCTGCAGGGTTTATATCCGTTGCTTCACATTCTCCGGCAGATGCATTCGTTTTTTCCGTACCGTCTGCAGTTCTTAATGTGACGATCCCGGGTATCCTTCTGCGTCCCATCACAAGCATCAGCATTGATGCGCAGGTGAATGCAAGCATCTGGGATAACAGATATCCGTTTAATCCTATCTTAACCACAAGAAGAAATAATATATTACTGACAAGGAGAACCAGGGTTGATGTAATACTGCCGCATACAACCGTTCCCACCTGTTCACAGCCCTGAAAAAAAAGAACAAGGAATTCATAACAGCAGTTGGTCATGAACAGGAATATAAACAGGAACAAATACCATTTAATATCGCGTCTGACAAACAGACATCCGATACCGCTGCATACAGCGACCGCAAGTGAAGCCAGGGCAACAAATTTAAGTCCCGTTCTGAATATATCCTTACGCTTATCGCTTCTGTCTATTCCGAAACGAAGGGCTGCTTCACCCATGTTTATCGTGAGTGCGGGCACCAGCAGAAGAAGCGTTGTCTGCATGACGTCCGCTATCCCGTAATCGGCAGTAGTCAGGACGTTTGTATAAAACGGTACCAATAAGAAGACCAGTATTTTGGATACAAAATTACTGATCGAAAACAGGACTATGTTACCCGCAAGGTAACGGTATTTTCCTTTCTTCTTATCATCCGTCGGTTGTTGCATTATTTCTCTCCATGAAGCCTGCCTTACAAGCAAGCTTGTCCTTCCTCCTTTTCACAGACTCCCTCTTCATGCGCAAAATCCGTGCTCCGCACTCCCACATATGCTAAAGCATATGTATTTTGCTTATGAATTGGGAGTTCCTGCTTCGCAGGATAATTATGAGGAAGAAGCCTGCCTTACAAGCAAGCTTGACGTCAGTCTTCTTCCTCATAATTACCTGTGAATAGTAACAGGTAGATCAGGTTTAACGCATAGTCGGCCCATATCAGATCCACATCGAAGTAGGATTCGAAAAACACGGCCATGATCACGCACATTGCACACATTGCCACCCTGCTTCGGGTTATATTTGTACGCAGCTTCATAAGACGTTTGAATATAAAATAGAGGATTCCCGCGAACACGATGATCCCGTGGATCACTACGAAGTTATACATTGCATTGTGAACATTCTTTTCAAAAAAAGACTCGAGCTCGAAATTAGTCCCTATGCCGGTAAACAGCATGAACGGATGCTCTCTGTCAACGAGCTTAAGGAACAGCTCATACCATATCTGCTCCCTGCCGGAGAATACCTCCTTATAAAAGAACGGCATCCTGAAATTGGCGCCGGTAGCACCCACAACCACATACAGTCCGACAAATACCAGCGATCCAAACGTTGCCATAATACACAACAGAATGTAAAGAGGCTTAACACTCCACCAATTCTTCGGGATAATGAACCTGAAGATCATAAACATGATAAGCATTATAAATGCTCCTCTGGCCCTGTGCCACAATGACAGCTGGAAGCCTTTGAGAAGAAGCGTTACCATAAACAAACCGACTATCCCGGATCTTTCATAAAATATCTCCAGAAGAATAAAGGCGCACAACAGTGTATAGATCGTAAAGGTTGCCGCAGTATTTGTATTATATTTATAATTCTCAAATGTAGTGAATAATCGCGGATATGCAATAAACAGATAGAATAAAAGAAAGCCCATGTACAGGCCCGCCAGTACAGTCATTAACCGTCTGCTTAAGTACAGTTTATCGGACACATACCAGATGATAAGAAAATTGACGGGTACAAAAAAAGCACCCTTCCCCGAATGTACAACGATAAGATTGATCCCGGTTATCAGGATCAGAGCTGCCAGGATATACAGTTCCCTGTCCTTATTCCTGATCGCTGCCGGGACGTTTACATTATTAAACAGTAGCACAACAAGTATGCAGAAATTAGTTATTCCCGCACACGGATAAACAACGTTGTAATAATCATAGAATTTGGCAATGGTAAATACCAGAGCATATATGATAAACATCACCAGGAGCAGAGCGAAGTTCAGTGTTTCCCTGCGTCTGCTCTTTTCCCGGCTGCCAGCGCAGCCAGTTTCTGCCACAGCTGTGTTGTCCTTGTTTCCCATGAAACCGATTCCTTATCAAATGCCTCAGTCAGCCTGTAAGCATTTCCCTTTTCCATTAGTTTCTCTATCTTAAAAGCTATTTCCTTCTCATCATACCAGTTACGGATGACATCTCCCTCCTGAACACCGCTAAACAGCTCGAGTGCACCTATCTCCTGCGATACCAGTATATTACATCCGTTCATAAGTGCTTCCATAGGCGCAAGACCAAAGGTTTCAAAACAGCTGTTCTGTACAAACAGCGACGCCTCCCTGTACAGTCCCAATGCTATATTGGACGAAACAAGTCCCATGTTTTCAACAAACGGATATGAATTGATCACCGTATCATCCTTACCCGTATCTCCGATCACAACAAGCTTGTATTTCTCCGTTCCGGCTCTTGTGTTAAGAATATTTATCGCAGCGCATATATGCTTGATCTTTTTCCTCGGCATACCTCCGCCGATAGTAAAGATCATATCCCTGCTTCTGTGTCCGAAACTGTATGCATCAACGTTCTCAAGAACCCTTGTATCAACACCGTTTATTGCATAGCTTATCTTATCCGAATATTCGGGATAATATGTCTTCAGCCATGCGGCAAAATGTTCCGAAACCGCATAAATCTGCGAACTTAACTCCATAGTCTTACGTTCAACACGGTTCATGGTTTCATCTACACATTCGTTGATCGAATTCTCATGCTCGACACACCCATGCATAAGATATGCCGAAGGCTTTCTCAGAAATCCCGCCCATTTAAGCGCCAACAGATTCTGTTTCGAGTAACCCGACACAAGTACGACATTACAGAACAGCATCTTAACCACTATTTCAACAGCCCTTAAGGGCTTGGATCTGAAGATCAGACGCGACGTATTCCCCGGGAACCTCAGCAAATATTCTTTTGTAACGTTGGCAGGACCCGTTCCGGTCCTGTAATCTCCGACAACAAAAACCTTCATCTACTCTTAAGCAGCTCCCTGCGTCCTTCAAACATATATTTAAGTGCATCCCCTGTCTTCATTTCGCCGCAGTATTCATTCCTTTTTCTGAGTGCAAACTGCCAGATAAGGATATATGAAAACCATGCGGACATTGCGCCGTAATTTGCCCCTCGCGAAATAAAAAAGTCCCTGTTATAACCCTTAAACCATGTGGACGGCTCTTCTCTTAGGGTTGCTATGCATACAGGTTCGTAATATATCTTTAATCCTTTTTTCAGGCAGTCATACAGGAAGATATTCTCCTCTCCCATCAGATACCGTGAAGAACCCGCTCCAAATCTTTCATCAAACCTTATCCCCTTAATACTTTCTCTTCTGAATGCGATCTCCGGAGAAAAAATCTTAAGCACAGACAGATATCCCATGCGTTTCGGCTCAGGATAATTGGGAACAGGTTTCTCCTTCCTTTTTATGTAAAAAACTATAATGTCAGCATCCGGATGTCTCCCGAAGCTATTGATAATACTATCCTTATAATCGGACATATATTCAACATCATTGTCACAAAGGATACATATATCCGCATCAGCCCTGTCAATGGCTGTATTGCGGCTCCTTGACAGCCCCCTATCGGTGGTTTCAATATATGTGATATCCCGATCGTTTCCTTCTGTATCCTTACGCTTTATATGCTCTTCGTTATTCCGGTCACACTGATTGATCACAACCGCATCCGAGGTTATGTTCAGGGTATCTATATAGCCCGCATCTTTCAAATGCATTGCCGACAGCAAAACCTGAAGCCGCATTTTACAATCTCCTCGCCACGGCTCTGAAAGCCCAGAACACGAAGCAGTACGCACTGTAGAACACATTAAGTCCCTCAACGTTCCGGTAAAGATTCCATATACGCTGTACCATTGTCATCTTGTTTGATGACAGTGTCCCCGTACCCCTTCTGTAATAGGTCAGCTGCTCATCAAGGCCATATGCCTTTCCCACCTTTTTAAGAACCTTCCACCAGGTTGCGGTGTCCTCGCTCGGCACATCCGGCATCATGATATCGTACTTTGTAAGCTTCTCCATATCAAACATGACGGTGCTTGTAAATATCGTTGTATTCTTAAGCGCCTGTTTGTATGTTATGGTCTTCGGTACACGTACTATCTTCTGTACACCGGTCCCACTGGCATCCGCAAACTCATAACCCGTGAACGAAAAAGCCGCATCATTTTCCTCCATAAAGGCAAGCTGCTTCTCCAGCTTATCCGGTGACCACAGGTCATCTGCATCAAGAAAGCAGATATATCTTCCTCCGGCAGCCTTAATACCGACATTTCTTGTAAAAGCCGCTCCCATGTTCACGGATGATCTTCCTTCATCTCCTATATCATCCCATTCCGTGGTTTCATAATGGATCTGTGTTTCTGCCTCCGGGGACTCACCCGATTTCTTATTGTATAAGAGCCTGATATTATCACTCAGATATCCCTTCATAATATCAACCGAATAATCCGTGGAGCCGTCATCCACAAGGATAAGCTCCCATTCCCTGTACGTCTGGCTCTTTACGGAAAGGATCGTATCTTCGATCCATTTACCGGCGTTATAAACCGGTACGACAACACTGACCAACCCCTTACTCATTGTCATCCTCCTCCCTAACCGTTTCCGGTAAAGCTGTTATACCTCCCTCTGTTACTCCCTCTGTACTCTCAAGTGTAAATATTGTCTTAACCGTCAGTATGATAAGCCTTAAGTCAAGCCACACCGAAAAATTCTCGATATAGAAAAGATCAAGCTTAAGCTTGTCATACGGAAGAGTATTGTATTTTCCATATACCTGCGCATACCCCGTAAGACCGGCCTTCACCTTTGTCCTGTATGCAAATTCCGGCATTACATTCTTATACTGTTCAATTATCTGCGGACGCTCCGGGCGGGGTCCGACAAAGGACATATCACCCTTAAGCACATTAAACAGCTGCGGAAGTTCATCAAACCTTATCTTTCTTATGACACGTCCCACCGGCGTTATCCTGTCATCGTTTTTACTTGCAAGCCTGGCCACGCCGTCCTTTTCGGCTTCCACGATCATGCTCCGGAACTTATAGATATAAAACTCCCTGTTGTCGATGGTACATCTTATCTGTTTATAGAGCACCGGCCCTCTGTCATACAACTTGATACAAAGAGCAGTAACAAGCATGAACGGCGACGTGAGCACTATAAGCAGCAGCGAAAACGCAATATCAAAACATCTCTTTATCACTGTCTGTTCAAATTCAAGCGGCTGACTCCTGGTCAGCATCAGAGGCGAATCAAAGAAATGAAGAGTAGTGGCTCCCCTAAGCACTATGTCCATTATCTTGGGCATAACGTAAGTCTCTTTTGACTTCTCATAACAGTACTTATGAAGCCTGTTTCTTGCGGATGTCCCTATATCCCACAGCATTACGGCCTCATGAGCATCTATCTTCTCAAACATCAGCTCATAATCATCACGGACCCTTATCATTTCCCTTATCTCGAACTGATGCCTCCTTGTCTTAACCTTTTCAACAAACAGATCCTTATGATCTCCGTCGTAAATAAGGAGAACATCCAACGGAGGGAACAATCCCCTGTATACCGTAGTCGCAAGAAATATCCATCCTGCTATCAGTATGCACTGCAAAAGGAGAGCAACAATAAGCGGAAGCGGTGTCGGAAAATGATATGCAAGCATACATACCATGGCATAGAACAGCACATCCGACAGAAATGTCGCTATTATCTGCGAAACCAGTAGTTCAAGCATCCTGTATGAACCCACCTGGAGCCCGCCGTACATGATAGAAGCGACAAGCAGTACACACAGGTAGACAACAGAAATAAACACATGTCCCCAGAAGTAATAAGCCTTGGGGAGTTCTGTGTTGTAATAAACCACCCACACATAACTCACTGCGACCGTCTCAAGCAATACGATGAGCAGCGCCATTATCAGATTGTATATTCGTTTATTATTCTGAACCTTCTGCAAGTCAAACCTCTGATATTACCGTAGTAATGCAACTGTCCCTGACCGTCATGCCCTGTACTATATCCTGCCCGTCAGCTTAAGTACCAGCTCGCCCGGTATTCCCAGCAACTTTTCCCATGACGATATGCCATCCGCTTCAGCGAGCGCATGACCTGTCATCCCGGCATATAATCGATAGAATCCAAGATATTTAAGCTTAAGCATCGACATCGGCGTGATCCTGGCACGCTGTTCGTAATACAGATACCACGCCTGTCTGTTGTCTTCCTTAAGACGTCTCACCGAATCAGTATACCCCTTTGATACTATCTCACATACGGTCAGGATTTCAGGAAGCACAATGTATTCATACTCCGAGTCTATTTTATCATAAATATAGTCCTCAGGTACATACTTTTCATCATCTATTTCGGGAAACGGGTACTTTCTGAGCACCTTGGTCCTGAATATCAGGGTGGTCTCCCCTCTGAACCCGTTAAGATACAGCCCGTAAAGCGTCGATCTTGACATACCCTTCGGAAAATCAGTCTTACCAAGCAGTTCGGTGCTGCTCTTACCTTTATGTGCTATTATGCCGGCTATTTCCTTAGCCCCGTTCTTACCGTCAATATCTCCGCTTTCAATAATATCTATGCATTCCGATATCTTCTCCACGGCATTCACTGTCAATATGTCATCCGAATCAAGACACACGAACCAGTCTGTCTTACAGTGTTCCACACCTCTGTTGTGCGCCCGCATCTTTCCGCCGTTTTCACAGTAATGGTACTCTATGGGAAATACACCTTCACCTATCCAGCCCGCAACAGCTTCCCGGGTGTCATCCGTCGAACCGTCGTCAACGATGATCCAGCAGAAATCCGTACAGGTCTGTGCTTTCAGGCTCTCATATGCTCTTTTCAGGAGCTCCGCCCTGTTGTAGGTTGGAGTGAATACGGTTAATTTCAATATTTATATCCCCTCTTTACACTGCCGCCTGTGCTCTACACTTTGTAACTATTCGGAACAGGCTCAAAATACTACGTATTTTCGCTGTTTTGGATTCATTCAATACACCACGGAATAATCCACGAGTTCGAATTCATACGGTTCGCTGAGTTCGTATTTGAATATCGTATTACTGTCTGTCTTACCTACCGTCTTAAGTCCTGCCGATTTCAGGTAATTGATCTTCGGATGACTGCTCTTTACCACCACGTACTCGGTCTTTGTGTTCTCGAGAGCCTGTATGAATTCATCCTTTTCAACAGGCTGATTTCTTACAAGCAGCGCAAGCAGCCTGTACTCGGGATGTGCTTCATCATTAAGCATTTCTTCTGTATACGGCATACTCACGGCATTCAGATAATCCTCACGGTCTATGGTAAGAAGCATCTTGGGATCGTACTGCCTCATCTGCATGTTGTATTCATATTCAAGAAAGGCTTTGGCATATTCATTACCGGAATCCTTATGTATCAGTTCCGATACTTCTATCATCTCATCCGGCATCTTATAGATATTATGTGCAAGCCTGAATCCGTCAGTATATACAAACCTTCCGGAAAACATGACCGTCAATACAAGCAGTCCGGTAACGATAATGCGCTGCCTGCCGGTCTGACTGCGTGTTATCAGCAGTGCGGCAAGATACGGTATGAGTATCAGGACCGGCGTGACCCAGAAAAACCTGTAATACTCACTGTTAACATCAAAAATATGATCAAGTATCAGAGGAGCAGCCGGATTGTATACCGTCACCAGAAGAAATACCGAACACGGAACAAATATTTCCTTCTCACGCCTGCTGCCGTAAATGCAGATATATATAAGCGCGGCAACATAGAGAAGCATATATGCACATGCTCCCGTATACAATGACAGGCATTCCCACAAATAAGTTATTCCCTTTTCAATAACATTCAGTCCCTGCATCTTTTACCTACATTTCATCCATTCCTACAGGCCGGGAACGCTTCACATACAGTAATGTTCCACCCATGGAGCATATCCCGGATCCTACTTCGGAAATGTATACAGCACAAAGTATCCCTTTACATACAGTACAAACACAAGCGCAAAAGCCAGACCGGGTATCACGCAGGTAACGTATCCCGTAAGCTGCTTCCATATCTTTCTCCTGATTATCAGCGGTACAAACAGCACCGTCAGTTCCACAGGTATGAGCATATTGGCGGACGAAGATATCGTGGTCGCACCAAAGCAGACGATAAACAGCATTAGCCACTGTTTCAAATAAGAATACCCGCTGCCGTCGTTCATCCTCATAAACAGATAAAACACAGTCATAAGCGCCAGATTACCTACTATTGCCTTCCCTTCATAGGTCCTCGTTATAAGGAACATCGAGGAGGTATATATGGTTGTAAAAGTCATGTTCACGACAAACATGCACACAACCATCACGATCACAGACACAGGCCTGTCAAACAATTCTCTTGCAATAAGGATATAGATAATATTGGTCAGCAGGATTATCGTAATTGCCATAACAGATTTGGTCCAAATGAGAGCAGGTATCCCGGTAAGCTGGCATACCACCGAATCCTGCATTGAATATGTGGCAAAGAAATACCTCATCTCGTAATGATCCTGCCAGGCACCGGTAAACGGATCATAAACATTCATCATGTTGGTATCAACGCTTGTAGCAACGTTGGCAACATAATAGGCGGCATCCAGAGTGAAATTGTAGGTACAGGATACAAGAAAGATCTGTATTGCCACAATGATCAAAAGCACTGCCGCCGCAGCCTTCTCACGACGGACAGTATCAAATACACCTTTTACCTGCACCATCCACCTGCGTCCGTTTAAAAAGGCCGATATAAGTATTACCGCAACAACTATCGGCACCCATATCTTAGTGAGCATGGACAATGGCCTGTAATAAGCCATCGGCGGCACACAGACGAAAAAGAACAGGAAATAATAGAAAAAGAAACCAAGCACTGCCGATACAAGCAGCGTCCTTACAGTGTCTTTTGTCTGCGAAGCTTTCCCTCCCTTACCAATGCCGGTAATAAGCGAACCGAAGCTTAAATATACTATGAAATTGCCAATCACTCCGAATATTATGATCAAAACATTTATCATTTCTTCTCTTCCACATTTATATAATATGTGTGCCTGACTTCAAGTCCTTTTTTAATGCACTCATTGTATGCTCCCGCATCCTCTTCCTTATCGTTCCTCAGATACCACGCATTCACTTCGGATGAATACAGGGATATAAGATCATACAGCTCTTCTCCGTAAGACGCCTTCCCCGAACCTATAACAGTCAGTCCGCCATCAGCCTGTCTTAAGATATATGCAACTGTTTCCTGTGAATCCGAAGGAACAAATTCATATATCCGCGTACCTTCATTTACCTGCTGCTGAAGATTTACCGTGGCATCATACAGACTGTTTATCTTGCGGTTCATTACATACACCGAACCGACCAGCATTATTACAACTATAAGAAGAGCGATCGCAACCGTTCTTGCATTTATGATCCTGTGATTCTTCATATCTTCATCTTCCTCTGTATAATAATCGTTTATCGCATCCGTCCCGTCCTTAATATCCCTTATACCATCAGGTGCCGGACCTGTATCATTTCTCCCGTTAATTCCTGAAAACAGCAGGACTATCACCCGGGATTTCTTAAGCAGGATCCAAAGCATGAGCGGAAGCAGTCCGTAAAAAACAAATGTACCGCCCGTGAACCAGCAGTAAAGCATGGTATACTGAAGCATATATTTCGACTGGTATCCCCAAAGATTAAGAATACAGATGCACAGCATCATGAACCACTGTTCATCCTTTTTATCCGAAAGTTCCCTTGCAAGCATCAGGGACACAAGATAGAAAGCAGGGATCATAACAAACTGTGAAACCGAGAAGATGACTATGACCGGATTTCTGAGCAACAGCTTCGACACAGCCGCCCACAGGCTCATCATCGGTGCACCCGTCACAACCCTTCCGGTATCTGCGGCTTTCACTGCATTCTGCGTTACGATCATTACCTCGGGAGCTTCGGAAACATACATATATGTTCCGAACACCTGCAGGACGATCAGGATGATAACTGCCGACTTGAGGACCAAATGCCATCCGGATGATCTGACGTCTGTTTTATCAGCTTTTGCCATGCCGGACTCAGCCTTATTACAACTTACCTTAAACAGGCCTCTCCCTGATTTCCTCACCGCATAAACTGCTGCCGCCAGTTCACATACGATCCAAAGGAATGAAGAAATCCACAGCTTCATGCCAAACAGTGAACCTGCCAATGCTATGATATTATAAATAAGAATATTTACAGTGATCCCGCTGCCGAGTATCTCGGGAAATCCCGCATCAACGCTCCCTGCCTTATCCGTAAATACCTTACCGGTACACCATCCGAATGCAGCAAATGCAAGTACGGTAACAAAGATATACGGAGAACTGCTAATAAGCATACCGATCATCTGCTCTCCCCCGTTCTGTCCCTGTATACCATTATATCTCCTTCTCTTGCAACGAGCTCATAACCATACTCCTCAAGCGGAAGTTCAAAGTAGTTGGCACTACTGTCATATATCAGATAGTTATACCCTTTACTGCGTATGGTCCTTACAAGCCTTCCCTCATCCGGCGTAGACATCATGAGCTGGTCATATACATATCTCGCTTCTCCCTCAAGCTTATCCGGATCACCGTTTGCGGGATGATCGTATAACATATCAACTCTTCCGTAACAGAGTGTTCCGATATAAGGACTTATCTGAGGAGCTGCAACAACCCGCTTTTCCCCATCCAGTCTCATTAAGATCTCGGCTGTCCTCTTAACATCCTCTTTCACATGAAAAACATTCTCAGCGGTATAGTGATCATCCTGCGAAAAAACGAACTGCCCCGACAGCATCAGCATGATCACAACGAGACAGCATACGATAATACTGTATACCGGCCTGATCCTCTTTTCTTTTAATGTACCGAATATTAAAGATGAGGCATATCCTATACCGGACACGGGGCTTAATACAAATAACCCTGCAGCACCCGGTCTGTCCTTCTTTTTCAAAAGATAAATAATAAGAACAGAGACGAGAAACAGCGCAAGCAGCTTTCCCGTCCCACGATAATTGTTATATGTATTTAACAACTGATTTAGGATATCTTTCATTTATTCAACCAGGCATTAGTAATGATTCTTCGTTCGCTCGGAATGGTAAAACAGCGGGAACCGATTATCTCTCGGCACGCATCGGATTGTTAAGGAAATCCTCATATGCAAGCCTGATCCCGTCTTCAAGCTCGGTCTTATATGTCCATCCGAGCGCTGCAGCCTTGCTCACATCAAGCAGCTTCCTCGGCGTTCCGTTCGGCTTGCTTGTATCCCAGCGTATCTCACCTTCATAGCCTATGATCTTAGCGGTAAGATCAGTAAGCTCCTTTATTGTCAGCTCCTTACCGGTACCTGCATTTACTGTCTCATCACCACTGTAATTGTTCATAAGGAATACACATAGATTCGCCAGATCGTCCACATAAAGGAATTCCCTGAGCGGACTTCCGTCTCCCCAACAGGTAACGTAGGGAAGGTTCTGCTCCTTTGCCTCGTGGAACCTGCGTATAAGCGCAGGAAGGACATGCGAATGCGTAGGATGATAATTGTCATTGGGACCGTAGAGATTGGTAGGCATTACGCTTATATAATCCGTTCCGTACTGTTTATTGAGATATTCACAATACTTAAGACCCGATATCTTGGCAAGCGCATATGCCTCGTTTGTCTTCTCAAGCTCCGAGGTGAGAAGGCAGCTCTCAGGCATCGGCTGCGGTGCAAGACGTGGATAGATACAAGATGAACCCAGGAATTCAAGCTTCTTGCATCCGTTCTCATATGCACTGTGTATCACATTCATTTCAAGGGTCATATTGAAATACATGAAATCCGCCAGTGCTTCACTGTTAGCCGCTATACCTCCTACCTTCGCGGCAGCGAGGAATACGTATTCCGGTTTCTCATCGGCAAAGAAATCCTCAACCTCTGCCTGTCTGCACAGATCCAGCTCCCTGTGTGTTCTTGTGATTATATTGTTGTAACCCTGTCTCTCAAGTTCTCTTACTATTGCCGAACCAAC
>JAEEHY010000024.1 GCA_016281085.1 Lachnospiraceae bacterium | reverse complement strand
TCCGCTCCCGGGCATAAGCCTGTAAGTCATAAGGAAGGAATTGTTCCTGTCAAGAACTTCAACGATTGCCTGTTTATTCATCAACCCGGCGATCGTGGCCCTGTCATCGGGATGGATAAGACGTTCGATATCCTCCGTGCATTTATCAAAAAAAGCTTCACCTCTCCGCTCTTCACTGAGGATACCGCCTTCTCCGCCGGAAATATACTCAACAAATTCCCCGGTCTCAATGTTTACATAATATAGATCAGAATAGCTTCGTGCCAGTGTCTGTGCTATATGCGTATAAATGATACCGTTACTGCGGGCCTTTTCATAAGCTTCCTTGGTCAGGGCATTCTCACGCTGGATCCGGACCATATCCGTAACATCCTGGCTCATTCCGAGCAGACACAGCCTGCCGGAGCTGTCAATATATTTAAGCTTTGTAGTCTGAAGCTGACGACTCTTTCCCTGGCCGTCAAGAACATCCTCATAGATTATATATGGCTGGTCCATGGACAATGCCATATGATCATCCTGAACAAAATGTCCGGCCGTAACTGCATCGAACAGCTCATCATCCGTATGTCCCACCACACTCTCCGGACTGTCCTTGTGGGCATACTTGGCAAAAGCCTGGTTGCATGCAAGATACACTCCGGTCCCGGCATCCTTGGAAAAGTTAAGTCCGGGCATATTATCAAGCAGGGATGAGATGGACTGCTTCAGTTCTGCGATCTTCCTCGCAGCCTCCGCAGCCTCTTCCGCGGCGGTCAGTCTTTCACCGAGCTTTCGTGTATCACGGTAGTTATTTAAGATGATCATTGAAGTGAGGACAAACAGACCGAGAGAAACCATTGTAAATAAAGTATTGGTACTGCTTATATGCTTCGCCTGTTCATCAAGGAAGGCAAGCCTGTTCGCCTTAACCTCCTCCACCGAATCATCGGCCGAATGAGTCTCATGATACTCGATTATATTCTCAACAGATCTGTATGCCGCCTTCTCCGTTGCCCTTGAAACCCACATCATTGAAGCAAACAGCACCAGCAGGAGCAACAGTATCCACACGATAATGCGCTGTCCGTATTCATGCTTGATATCCTTACGGATAAGCATACGGAAATATGCAAGACCAAGCACCGACCATACTATAAACAGCACATATGACTCCGTTTCCATCGCATCAAACGGAAGCAGACCCGGTATCAGCAACAGAAGGATAAATCCGCCCATAAGAAATATACCGGCCACTCCGGTATATTTCTCTGTTTTGCGGCCTCCGCTTCTTGCATGTCTGTACACGGCATATGATAGAAGTCCGTATATGATGGTTGCACCGAGGGTAGTTACATCCACTATCCAGCCTATGGCTGTTCTTCCGAGAAAGGGAATAAAGAATGAAATGAACACTACGCAGTAAACGGCTTTACCGGGGATCCCGTTCTGATTTACCTCAGACAGCATCCGCGGAGCTTCTCCGTCCCTTCCGACTGCATAAAGCAGCCGGCTTAACGCAAGCAGATTTCCTATAAGACTTGTAAGTATAACGCCAAAAAGCGCAAACATCAGAACATTGATACCGGTCTGCCCCATATAATATCCCGCAGCATAGAATGCCGGAACAGCCTTGATCCCGTCAAGGTTGCCCATATCCCTTATATAAGCAAGCCAGCTCTCATACTCAGGCGGATAGGCAGATACGGAAAGAACCGAAACAAATATATAAAGCGTCGTTGTGATCAGTACGGAGTACAGCAGAATGCTGCGTACCTTTTTAACCGGAAATGTATACTCCTCGGAGAAATGCGAAATATTCTCGAACCCTATAAATGCCCAGGGGGAGATCACGGCGATACGTACGATCTGTGCAAATGCAGCCGAGCCTTCCGTATACATCGGTGAATAGCTCATCGTACTGTCATGACGCATGAAAGCCACCAGCGCACACACAGTAAAGCTTATGGTAAACACCAGTGCTGCCACGATCATGATCTTATTGGGGATACAAGAGCTGTTAGCACAGAGCAACCCAATGAGGAACACTGAAAACATAGATAGAAGTACCTCACCGAACCACACTTCGTATCCGAATAAACTGTAATGAAATCCGAATTGAAACGTGTTTCCCAGGAAAAACCTGGAAAACAGGGGAAGCGATGTGATATTTGCCCAGAGGACAGCGAAATAGGTCAGCAATACAAACCAGTATGTAAGAAAGGCTATATCCTTTCCGCCAACCCTTTTTTCAAATGTATATACACCGCCTGCATCGGGTGTATTACAGATCATATACTGTAAATTCCAGGTTATGACCAGAATTACTGCCATTCCCGTTATAAGCCCGAAAACCGTACCCAGAATACCTGATTTTTGAAGATACGTGTTGCAGGTGACTATGAATGAGCCCCATCCTATACTCGTCCCTATGGAAAATGCCCACACCCCAAGCGGAGTAAATACAGATTTTAAACCGTTAGTCTGTTTATCATCCATTAACTATATCCCATAATGTGAATAGTGACTGCTTTCTGAACAGTTGCCCGAATGTTTATAAATATCCGCCTTATTACCTGCCGGAACTTAAATACTGTATCTGTAGAACTCCTTTATGAAGTCCTTGATACCATCAGCGGCCTCGTGCGGCTTCTCTTTCAATATATCATGCGTCGTACCCGGAAAATCCTTCTTGAGAACAAATTCCTTCTTAACATGATCCATGATATAATCGACATTCTCCTTTGAGAATAACGGTGTTTCGGGCATGATATAAAGAAAAGGCACTTCTATTTTCCCGATCGCATCACGCAGATCGGTTCGATAGAGCGAAAACATAAGACCTGCCATTGTGAAAGGATCTATCACCTTCCCATAGAGCGCACTCATGGCTTCATCCATATCCGTGCCGGTGTCTGAAAGTGAAGGATTGAAGACTGTCTTGTTCAAATACCACTCCGCATATCCGGCATCATCGAATATGCGCTCCATCTCCTGCATGAAATCTTCATCCGTCCACCTGCCCTGAGCATTACCGCCCTTCCAGTCATCATTTCTCACCTTGGGAGACATATCGACAACAACCATCCTCTTCAGCCTTCCGCAGCCGAACTGATCCACATAACTGAACAGTGTGGTTGCACCCAATGAATGACCTATGGCTGTGATACCCTTAAGATCCAGTGTCTCTATAAGTTCGTTCAGATCCTGTGCGAGAGTCTCGACATTTACATGCTGCTCCGCCCTGTCCGAAGCCCCGTGTCCACGCTGATCGTAACATACGAGCCTGTATTCGCCCCTGAACTCTTTCATGAAATCCTTCATATAAAGATGTGAGCAGTTAAGACCGTGGCAAAACAGAAGGGTCTCTCCTATTCCCTGATCCTCATAATAAATCTTAGTTCCGTCTCTCATTGTTAAATATGACATGGCGCACTCCTTCTCCCTGCGATACGATACAAAGAAAGATACACAGTAACTATATTCACGGATAAAAACGTATATATAATAACTATATCATAAAAATCTCTCTGTTCACACCCGTTTTTAAGATATCACCCTTTATCTTTTAATATCGTAATTCATGTCCATAAGGTTGCGTATCGATTCCACATCATCGGTGATATTGGCATCTCCGTGTATAGTGTGTTTGATAACGCTTGATGCCACTGCGAAATTGACCGTATCCATCGGATCATAGTCATTCATCATTGCATATATCAGCCCGCTCGCAAAGGCATCTCCGCCTCCCACCCGATCCAGGATATGAAAATCAAACGTCTTGCTCTCGTATGTCTTACCCTCATAGTACATGAACGCCTTGAGACTGTTCTCACTGCCGGAATGTGCGTAACGCACGTGCCTTGCTATACATGAAATATTGGGATATCTTTCCACAAATGCATGGAACACCTCATCCTGTTGCACAAAATCCGGGTGCAGCGGCACTCCGTCCTTTACATCTCCCTTACCATGATCCTCTTCATCCCTCCACAGATGATAGGGCTCTATTCCAAGCAGAACATCCACATAAGGCAGGCACTTAGTGCAGAAATCCCTCGCTTCATCCCAGCTCCACAGCTTGGCCCTGAAGTTGCCGTCGAAGCTGACCGTAAGTCCCTTTTTCTTTGCCTCCTTAAGGCAGTCAAGCACAAAATCCGCACAGCTTCCCGAAAGGGCAGGTGTTATTCCCGACAGATGCAGCCACCCGAAACCCGTCAGCAGCGCATCAATATCCACCCTGGAGAAGTCGTACTCGGAAAAAGCACTGTGCTTCCTGTCATATATAACCTTGCTCGGGCGTATTCCGAAACCCGTCTCAAGATAATAAGTTCCCAGCCTGTGCGTGGGCGTTTCTTCCGGAGTTGACAGTATCACCGGTGAGCAATGCACATCATTGCTCCTCAGCATCCTTATCGCACTCTTTCCCAGGCTGTTATTTGGCACTACCGAGAAGAAGGAACTGTCCACTCCCAGATTGGCGAGTGCCAGAGCAATATTGGCCTCGCTACCTCCGTAATTGGCCTCGAAGCTCGTCGCCATTCTTATTTTGTCGTAATTGGGCGGTGTAAGCCTGAGCATTATCTCGCCCGCAGTAATAAATCGCATAATTCAGGTCTCCTGTCGTTTTTATTGTTAATAAAGCAGTACTTAGGTTAATTATAACATCTGATTTATCTTTTTGCGTGCTTTTCAATGGTTTTATGGTATGATAATCATTAATATATGGAAGACAGGGAAGACACGGTCCCATGTCTTTGTTTCAAGGAGGACGACCATGCTTAGAGAAACGAGTGTAAAAAACGGAAGACTGCGAGGAGTACCCGGAAACGATCCCCGGGTAACGGTTTATAAGGGAATACCCTTTGGTGCGCCGCCGGTAGGCGAAAACAGATGGAAAGCCCCGAAGCCCTGTAAGGACTGGGAGGGAGTTCTTGATGCTTCCCGGTTTGCACCCATTTCAATACAGGATCAGCCGGCAATGGGTGATGACATATATTGCAGGGAATGGCATGTGGACAAGGACATTCCCATGGATGAAGACTGCCTGTATCTTAATGTATGGACACCTGCAAATACAACCGAAGACAAGCTTCCCGTGCTTGTATGGTACTTCGGAGGTGCATTCCAGTGGGGATATACTCCGGAAATGGAATTTAACGGTGAGCGTCTGGCAAGGCGCGGTATCATCGTTGTCAGCATTAATTACAGGCTTGGGGTTCTCGGTTTCCTGGCTCATCCGGAGCTGACTGCCGAAGACAGTAAGGCTCCGTCGAACTTCGGACTTCTGGATCAGAAGCTTGGACTGAGATGGGTTTATGACAATATATCATCATTCGGAGGCGATCCGGACAATATAACCATCGCCGGCCAGTCCGCAGGCGGCGGAAGCGTTCTGCATCATATTACGGATGAAGATAACTTCGGCATTATCAGGGGAGCTGCAATAATAAGCGGTTTTATACGGATCGAAGGGGATGATATCCTGAGACACATTTCGCTTCGTGAGGCTGAGGAAAAAGGAACACGCTTCTTCGAATTCCTCGGTGTTAATTCATTGGAAGAAGCCCGCGGACTTGATGCACTATATATAAGGGACAAATATGCACAGTGGGCAGACACGGGCCATCCGAGGTTTTCTCCCATTGACGACAATGCCACGTACAAAGAAGATCCTTATGAGCTGTTTTGTGAAAACAGAAAGGCAGACATTCCGATAATCGCAGGATATACTGCCGATGAAACGATCGCAGACATAGAGGGCATAGTCGGTCAGTCCGTCCATAACGCGATCGATGCCGCACTGCACGCAGGCTCTCACGGCAGGCATTACATTTACGAATTCGACCCCGATATTCCCGGTTACGACGATCCCGGAGCATTCCATTCGGTCGATCTGTGGTTCTGGTTTGAGACACTTAACATGTGCTGGCGCCCTTTCAGGGGACACCACTATGACCTTGCAAGAGTAATGTGTAATTACCTTGCCGGTTTTGTTAAAAATCATGATCCAAACGGCATTGATGATGACGGATCAGTCATGCCGCAATGGAACCCCGCCAAAAAAGACGACCATAATACAATCAGGTTCATATGAAAAAGAGTACGGGGACAGAATTTCACTTCATGCTCTCATTAAGCTTTTTATACACCGTAAGCCTCATGGTGGTATAGCAGGCTATGCCTCCTATTACATTGGAGATCGGCTCCGCCAGGAAGACACCCCGGACCGAGAGTCCCATACAGGGCAGGATAAGAGTCAGGGGAACCACTATAAAGACCTTACGCAACAGGGAAAAGAAGATCGCATGCTTTGCATCTCCGAGTGCCTGAAAGGAAGTCTGTCCCGCGAACTGGAATGCCATAAAGACAAAGCCGAAGAAATAAATCTTAAGCGCAGGAGCCCCCGAAGCCGCCATTGCAGGATCATCCGAAAACAGCCTGAACCAGAAGGCAGGGATTGCGATAACAAGAAGCCAGGCAAGTGCGGTATACACAGTACCCAGAACAGTGTTAAAGTTGATGCCGTCCTTAACCCTCTTATATGACTTTGCTCCGTAGTTGAAGCTTATCACCGGCTGCGCGCCTCCGATTATGCCGGATACCGGAAGCATAAATATCTCCCTGACAGAATTGGCCACCGTCATAATGCCGACATACAGGTCACCGCCGTAGCTCTGCAGCGTCTTGTTACAGACGATCTGAACAACACAGTTGGTTCCCTGCATAATGAAATTGGACAGGCCAAGCCTGAAAATATTGGAAGCCACCCCGGCATCAAAAACAAGGTTTCCCGGGCTTAACCGTATAAGTGATCTTCGGCCGGTAAGAAACCTGAGTATCCACACGGCTGAAACGAACTGACTGATTATCGTCGCAAGGGCTGCTCCCTGTATCCCCATTCCCAGCACAAAGATAAATAAAGGATCTAGTACAATATTTATTACAGCTCCGATGATCGTTGTGCACATCGCAGTCCCCGGGAATCCCTGCGCACTTATATATCCGTTCATACCGGTAGTAGTCATTGCAAACAGCGTGCCCGCAAGATATACAACAAGATAACGCGAGGCATACACGTACGAATCCTCGCTTGCACCAAGCGCAAACAGTACAGGCCTTCGAAAGATATATCCCACAAGCATCAGGGTGACCGCACTCATTATCAGCAGGGTGAATGACACGCCCATTATCCTTGCCGATCCGTCCGTGTTTCCGCGCCCTCTTTCAATAGAAAAAAGAGGCACTCCGCCTGCTCCGAACAGTACCGAAAATGCCACTATCATGGTGATCACGGGGAAAGTCAGCCCCACTCCGGTAAGTGCAAGAGAGTGCCCTTCTCCCATATGTCCTAAATATATCCTGTCAACCACATTGTAGAGAAGCTGTACAAACTGTGCTATCGTAAGCGGTATCGCCTGAGCAACTATACACTTCCATACAGGTCCTTTTGCAAAATCAACTTCCTTCATGATCCAAATCCGCCGAAACAGTATTTACTCTGTTTACTATTATTATACCAGCCGAAACCAGGATAAGAGCAGCAAGTCCCAACAGGGAAAAGGCTTCCTGATTTTCACCCAGGAACAGTGCCGACAAAAGGACACCCATCACGGGATTGATGAAGCCGAGCACCGATACACGGCTCACCGGATTGTGCTTCAGCAGAACACCCCACAGTGTATATGCGCCTGCCGAAATAAATCCCATGTAAATAAGGTTCCATACGCAGCCTAAGCTGTAGAAGGTCAGGTTACCGCCCATAACGGCGCCGATCACGAAAAGAATGATCCCGCCGGCGAAAAACTGATATCCACTCAGTACCACAGGGTTTTCCTTCCTCGAGAATATCTTGATGCAGCATCCCGACAGCGCGTAGAAGCAGTCCGCGATCAGCATCGCACCCTCACCTGCGAAGGTTAAGCTTCCGCTTAAAACAGATGCACTTCCGCCACTGATTATGATTATAACTCCGATGAAACCTATTATACATCCCAGGAACTTCTTAAGCGTCATCTTTTCAAGCCTGAAGAGATACGCCGCAAAAAGAATAGTGAAAAAATTGCCGGAAGCATTGATTATCGATCCCCTAACTCCCGACGTATGAGCAAGCGCCATGAAGAAGAAATAGTACTGCCCAACCGTCTGAAATAGGGAAAGGATCAGTATCGGCCTTATGGACTCCTTCTGCGGCTTCAGGAATCTGCGCGAAATGAGCGAGCCGAACAGGATCGTCATAACACCCGCTATTATAAATCTTGCTCCTGCAAGCATTATACGGGAGGCAGTATCCGAAGGTCCTATCTTAAAGAGCTCGTAAGCAATCTTTATCGCCGGACTGGCACTGCCCCACAAAATACAGCAGAACAGAGCCGTCGCAAAGGTTACCGGAAACCACGCCCAGATATTTTTCTTCTCTTCCGAAATTGTTCCACTCATGTCAATACTTCCTTAAATCATCGTATGTATTCATAACAGTTATATGCTGTCTGTAAAGCGCAGGCGGAAGCTCATGCTTCCTTTTTCCTCTTTCAATATTTCTTCTGCCGCCTTCGCTGCCCTGTCCCCTATATATTTGCAGGTACCTGCGATATACGGCAGCTCCCTGCGGGAGCAGACAGCGATCTGCGAAGCAATCGCGGCACTCAGCATACATCCGGAACCCGTGATCTGCCTCTGCATACTGTGACCGGTTTCGATACATACCGTAGTCCTGCCGTCCGATATTATGTCGGTCACTCCGGATGCGGCTGCCACTGTTCCAAGCCTTGCCGCATATTCACATACCACATCCTTCATTTCCTCAATATTATCATATGTCCTGTCATCATCCAAGCCGTTTAATGTTTCCCGCCCCCTGCAAAGAGCAAGTATTTCAGAGTAATTCCCCCTTACGCAGGCAGGTGTTCCTATCTTAATAAGCTCTTCAGCCTGATCCCGTCTGAAGCTGCTCACGGCTGCCCCTACAGGATCAATGATCACGGGATGCGAATATTTTACCGCCGTTTTCATGGCTTCCTTCATCGCATCATAATCATCCGTCGCACCCAGATTAAGAAGAAGTGCCGATGCTTTTTCCTGCACCTCACTCACTTCCTTTATATGATGCGCCATTATGGGTGAAGCACCCATGGCCAGTACAACATTTGCCACATCATTGACGGTTACATGATTGGTAATACACTGTACCACCGGTCTTCCGTACAGGTGGCCCTTTATGGAAGCCGCACCCTGCCTTACATTTCTTTTACCGAAGATGCCGTGTATCACTGCCACTCCCGCGATCGGAAGACCCTTAAGCCTTGAAACATTGGTTTCGTCTATACCGCCTATCGCAACAACCGGTATCGGCACACTCAAGGTTATGTCTTCGAGCAGATCCCTGCTCATGTATTTCGCATCAGCCTTGGTCTCACTTCCAAAAACCGCACCGCTCCCGAGGTAATCGGCACCCGCTCTGCAGGCTTCCTTAGCCTGGTCTGTCGTTTTGGCTGTAGCTCCTATTATCTTATCATTTCCGAGTAATTTCCTTGCATCGGCAACATCCATGTCCGAGCTTCCAACATGCACGCCGTCCGCGTCTATATCGGCCGCAAGCTTTACATCATCATTTATGATAAGGGGAACTCCGTACCGGTTACATACTTCTTTAACCCTGAGAGCCTGAGCCTTAAGCTCTTCTCCCTTAAGCTCCTTCTCCCTGTACTGCACGATACCGGCTCCGCCGAGAATGGCTTCCTCCACCTTATCCTCAAGACGCTCACCTTCCCTGAGCCATCGTCCGTCTGTAATTGCATATAGCCTGAATATGTCCCTGTTCATCATAATATATCAATCATCTCTCCCGCGAGAGCCTTGTTCATGCTTCTGACTGCGCAGAATTTGCCGCACATGCTGCAGGCCTCGCTGTGGTCATCCTCGGGCGCCCTGCTGTCCCGGATCGCCCTGGCGGTTTCCGGATCCAGCGCGCACTCGTACTGCGCATCCCAGTCAAGGTTTCTGCGGGCGTCAGCCATCCTGTCATCAATATCCCTTGCCCCCGGGATCCCCTTGGCAATATCGGCCGCATGCGCCGCTATTTTGGATGCGATTATGCCCTGCTTAACATCCTCGACATTGGGCAGTGCAAGATGCTCTGCCGGAGTAACATAGCACAAAAATGCAGCTCCGTTCATGGCTGCTATTGCTCCTCCTATCGCAGAGGTTATGTGATCGTAGCCGGGTGCTATGTCGGTAACAAGCGGACCCAGTACGTAAAAGGGTGCTCCCATGCATATTGTCTGCTGAACCTTCATATTGGCGGCTATCTGATCGAGAGGTACGTGTCCGGGGCCTTCGACCATTACCTGTACATTGTGTTCCCACGCACGCTTCGTCAGCTCACCGAGCCGCACAAGCTCCTCTATCTGACACACATCGGTAGCATCCGCCAGACACCCGGGCCTGCACGCATCACCGAGCGATATGGTCACATCATGCTCCTCGCAGATATCAAGGATCTCATCATAATATTCGTAGAAAGGGTTCTCCTCACCCGTCATGCTCATCCACGCAAAAACGAGGCTTCCACCGCGGCTGACGATATTCATCTTCCTTTTATGCTTCTTTATCTGCTCGATCGTCTTCCTCGTAATGCCGCAGTGCAGGGTAACAAAATCAACGCCGTCCTCTGCATGCAGTCTCACTACATCTATGAAATCCTTTGCGGTTAGAGTCGCAAGGTCCCTCTGATAATGTATAACGGAATCATATACGGGAACCGTTCCTATCATTGCGGGACACTCAGAGGTCAGCTTACGTCTGAAAGGCTGTGTGTCACCGTGCGAGCTTAAATCCATGATAGCTTCCGCACCCATGTTTACGGCGCTCATGACCTTCTGCATCTCGATATCATAATCCCTGCAGTCCCTTGACACTCCGAGGTTGACATTGATCTTGGTGCGGAGCATACTGCCTACGCCCTCAGGACTTAAACACTTATGGTGCCTGTTTGCGCATATTGCCACCTTGCCGCAGGCAACAAGCTCACAAAGCTTCCCCTCATCCATGTTTTCCTTACGCGCAACCTCTTTGATCTCAGGTGTTATTATACCCTTCCTTGCTGCGTCCATCTGTGTTGTGTACTTCATTTCCTTCATTACTTTCTTCTCCTAACATGCCTTTTAAGTAGGCAAGCAGTCCGGAGCGTGCCAATGTTTCACACAGTACCGATGCCAGTATGGAACCACCGATCGTACTGATAAGAAACGGAACAACGAACATGAACAGTGTTGCCGAGCTGTTCCCCATAAAGAACGCCGCAACGGGATATGCCAGCATACCTCCTATCACTCCCGTTCCAAACATTTCCCCTAAGTAGGCCGCGATCCTCCTGCCGGATATCCTGTACAATAATCCGGACAACAATGCTCCGCACATACTCCCGGGAAATGCAAGCAGCGTACCCAGTCCCATCATATTACGTAAAACGCTTGCGATAAATGCCGCTGCCACTCCGTACCACGGACCCAGGAATATTGCACACAGCACATTGATCAGGTGCTGTATCGGCGCACATTTGGAGCCTGCAACAGGCACGGAAAACATTGATCCGATAACTGCTATTGCCGCAAAAATTGCAGTAAGTATCATTTTCTTTACATTGATCTTCTTCATATCTGTCTCCTTGGATTTTGTTACCTCCCGGAGATCATTCCCCAAACTCCACTATCCTTTCGCACTGCTAAGCGTGTAAAGATGATTGAGCGGTCCGCTTCCTTTACCCAGATCAAGGCCGTCGGCTATGGCTCCCGTAAGATAATCCTTGGCGAGCCCTATCGCCTCATTCAGCTCATGTCCTTTGGCAAGAAAGGCAGCTATGGCGCTTGACAGGGTGCATCCCGTTCCATGTGTATTGGGATTGTCTATCCGTTTGGATATGTACCATTTACCACCCATATCCGAATACAGATAATCACTCGCGTCATTTATTCCGTGCCCTCCCTTTACAAGGGCAGAACAGCCATATGCCTCATAGAGTGACTTTGCCGCAAGCTCCATATCCTTTTCGCTCTCTATCCTCATCGAAAGCAGTGCTTCTGCTTCGGGAATATTCGGTGTTATAACCGTCGCAAGAGGTATTATCAGTTTCTTCATGGCTTCAAGCGCCGAATCCGCCATAAGCGATGCACCGCTTGTTGCCACCATTACAGGATCCACCACGATATTGCCTGCCTTATAGAATTCAAGCGCATCCGCTATCACCTTCATAAGCGAAGCATTCGGAATCATTCCTGTCTTGACCGCATCCGGATAGATATCTGTAAAAACACAATCCAGCTGATCCTTAAGAAACTCCTCATCTACCTCCTTCACACTTTTTACGCCGGTTGTGTTCTGTGCAGTCAGAGCCGTGATCACACTCGAAGCATACACTCCGTTCATGGTCATGGTCTTGATATCTGCCTGGATACCGGCGCCTCCGCCGGAGTCGCTTCCGGCGATCGTTAATGCTGTCTTTAACATGGTGTTACCTCCTAGCACTAATTTTGTAATGCGACACAAGGTGGTGCCCCCAATGTGCCGCAACTATTCAGAACAGCACATATATTTTAAAATATGAACCGTCAAGCTTGCTTGTAAGGGGCATATTTTATAAATATATGTATTGGATGAATCCAAAACAGCGAAAAATACGTAGTATTTT
>JAEEHY010000338.1 GCA_016281085.1 Lachnospiraceae bacterium | reverse complement strand
TTGAGAAATACAATGCTGAGCTTATCAGGATAGATGGAATGAAGGAATATGAGCGTAAGTATTCCGATTGCGCGTATATCTGCGGAATTGATGAGGTGGGAAGGGGACCTCTGGCAGGACCTGTAGTAGCAGGTGCGGTAATACTTCCAAAAGATTGTTCCATTTTATATGTTAATGATTCCAAGAAATTGTCCGAAAAAAAGAGAGAAGAGCTTTATGATATTATAATGGAGCAGGCTGTTTCTGTTGGGCTCGGTTACATAGACAATAACCGGATCGATAAGATCAATATACTTAATGCAACCTACGAAGCAATGAGGCAGGCAATAGGGAAGCTTGACCCGCAGCCGGATATTCTGCTTAATGACGCAGTGACAATTCCCAAGGTAGATATCAGGCAGGTCCCGATAATCAAGGGTGATGCAAAAAGTATATCCATCGCAGCCGCATCAATAGTAGCCAAAGTCACAAGAGACAGGCTTATGGTTGAATATGATAAGAAGTATCCCGGTTATGATTTCGCGGGCAATAAGGGGTATGGAAGTGCCAGACATATTGAAGCACTTAAGAAACTGGGCCCCACACCGATACACAGAAGAAGTTTTATAGGGAATTTTATAGAAATACAGTAGCAGCTATTCAGAACAGGTTATGAACATAAATTGGGAGTAGTGGGGGATGGCAATTAATCTGAATGCTCTAAATGCATATAGGCAGGCGGGTGGTATTGGTAATAACGGTAATTATAATACTGAAGCGATCAGCAATGCTCAGACAAGAGTCAATACCACCAATATACAGACACAACAGCCTGCAAACATTTCACCCGGTCAGGTGCTTGGGGGTGAAGTTGTCAATGTAAAGAACGGAGAGGTTACTCTGCGTCTTGATAACAATGCAACACTTACAGCACAGCTTGACAACAATATGGACATTTCAGCAGGGCAGAAGCTTGTATTTCAGGTTACAAGCAATGGGGAACAGATGACCCTGCATCCTTTATATTCCAATCTGAACAACAATACAATGGCCAATGCGGCATTACAGGAAGCCGGGATGAAAGCAACTGCGCAGAACCTGGCCATGGTGTCAAATATGCTTGATGAAGGTATGTCTGTAAACAGACAGGCCCTGCAGGCAATGGCCAGAAGCATGGAAGCCAATCCTACCACGGATCCTGCAACAATTATACAGCTTACCAAGCTTGGCTTACAGGTAAATGAACTTAATATACAGCAGTATGAGAATTACATGAACTTCGAACATCAGATTATAAATGATGCCGAAGGGCTGTCAACAGGATTGAGCGATCTGCTCGGAACTGCGGGGGCAACAGCTGCACAGACAGTTATAACAGAGGATGGGGCGCAGGTTGTTCAAATGACATCAGCTGATCCGACAGCTGTATTAAATGATGCGCAGCTTCAATTATCCAATGATATCCTGAATCTGGTTTCAGGCGGTGACAAGGATTGGAATGCTATCCTTAACAATCCTCAGATCACAGGTGTTGCAGCCCAATCCGTGGAGATAGCGGCCAACGGTCCAATGTTTGTATCAGCAGAGGTGCCGGAGGTTGTTCCTGTTGAAGTTGAAGATGTATGGGCAGTTACACTTAATTCTGACAGTGAGGCTGCACCTGAGATGAACACATCAGTAAATATGGGTGAAAGTACTGTGAATCAGGAAGCCGGAAGTACTCTTTCACAGGGACAGATGTCGGACGGCTCGGGACAGCTTATGCAGAATCTGATGGATGATCTGAGTAAGCTTGGAATGCCGGCAGAGGAACTTAACAATATTACGAACGGAACGATGTCGGTAAATGATCTGGTTGACTTTGTCAAGACTCTTATAAACAATAACAACTCAGGCACAAAGTTAAACAACAGCCAGATGGAGACGCTTTCAAGGCTTCTTAACAATAATGATTTCAAACAGCTTGTGGGTAACCAGCTTATGAAGCAGATGCTTCTTAATCCTGCGGATGTTGCCAAAGAAGGGGCGATAGATGAACTGTACAAGAGGCTGTCCGAACAGTCACAGCGTGCAATGGAGATACTTAAAGATGCCGGACAGATAGGAAGTGAGGTCATGAAGAGTGCCCAGAATATAAGCGACAATGTCAACTTCATGAATCAGCTGAATCAGATGGCACAGTATGTGCAGCTTCCGATAAGGATGAACCAGGAAAATGCCCATGGAGAGCTGTATGTATACACCAATAAGAAAAAGCTTCAGAATAATGACGGAAATGTAAGTGCTTTTCTTCACCTTGATATGGATAATCTCGGTCCTATGGATGTGTATGTTGCAATGCAGAAGAATAAGGTGAATACCAATTTCTATCTGGCTGATGAAGCTGCTTTGGACCTTTTTGAAGCCAATATAGGTATTTTGGATGCAAGATTGCAGGAAAAAGGTTATAATATGAGTACGAGCGTCATTAAGAAGAATCCTGAAGAACCTCAGAAAAATGTGATCGGCGAGATGCTTAAGGATAAGAGTGACGGGGTTGTGGGAGGCCCTATTACTTCAAAGCTTTCATTTGACGTAAGGGCATGATCATAAAGGTATGGTTATATGGATGATGGCAACAGGAAGCCTAAGGTTAAACAGGCGATAGCGCTTGAGTATCAACCCGGTGATCTTGCTCCCAAGGTAATTGCAACGGGTAGGGGCGCACTGGCTGAGAAGATAATCGAAAAGGCTAAGGAATCAGATGTACCGTTACATCAGGACAGTAAGCTGGCAGGTACTCTGGCCAAGTTGGAAATAGGTGATTACATCCCTCCGGAACTCTATGAGGTAGTTGCGGAGATACTTGTATTTGTCGACGAGATGGAGAAGATCAAGAGTAAGGTGTCGATGCCGAAGTAGATTAATGGGAGAAGGAGAAGATCGAGAGTAAGGTGTGAATAACCTGAAATAGTCTGCAAAAGTAAATCAAAGAAGATAAAGAGTAAGGTATCGATGCAGAAACATCATTATGGAAGAACAGGGAATAAGGATAAATAAATATCTTGCACAGTGCGGCGTCTGTTCAAGGCGCGGCGCTGATGAGCTGATAGAAAAGGGCGCCGTTACCGTAGACGGTGTAAGGGCTGAAAACGGGATGAAGGTGACGCCGGATATGCAGGTCTGTGTAAACGGTGTACCGGTAAACGGTGTTGAAGATAAGGTATATCTTGCGTTTAACAAGCCAAGAGGTATCGTATGCACATCTGAAAAGATGGAAGAGAATAATGTGATCAACTATTTGGATTACCCGGTAAGGATCACGTACAGCGGACGGCTTGATAAGGATTCCGAGGGTCTTCTTATAATGACAAATGACGGGGATCTTATAGATGCAATGATGCGTGCAAGGAATGAGCATGAGAAGGAATATGTTGTAACAGTTAATAAACCCGCAACAGAGGCCTTTTTGTACGGACTCTCAAAAGGTGTGTATTTAGAAGAACTTGATATTAAGACAAGACCCTGCAAGGTGGAGCGTATTTCTGACAATTCATTCAGTATCGTGCTGACGCAGGGTATCAACAGACAGATCCGCAGGATGTGCGAAGCATTCGGATACCGTGTACGTAAGCTTGTACGTGTGAGGGTCATGAACATTAAGCTTGGAAGCATCGAAACCGGTAAGTACAGGGAGCTTGATCCCAAAGAAATTAATGAACTCAAACGTCTTACCGGTTTGAAATTTAAATCGGTATAACGGTAAAACATCAACTTATTAAAGTAAATGTTACAGTACGAATACCGAATTTCTGATGAAATTCTCTATTCTATAGTTACTATATGGGAAGAATAAGAAAGATAAGAAAGACAGGAAACTGCCATGAACGAAATAGACAGAATGAAGGAGCTCATTGATCTGCTTACAAAGGCCTCTAAGGCATATTACGCCGAGGACAGGGAGATCATGAGCAATTACGAATACGATAAGCTGTATGATGAGCTGCAGTCACTTGAGGAAACCACGGGGACTGTTCTTGCCGGTTCACCGACCGTCAGCATCGGATATGAAGCAGTGGACGCACTTCCAAAGGAAGCACATGAGAGTCCGATGTTAAGCCTTGATAAGACCAAGGACAGGGAAGCGTTAAGAGACTGGCTTAAGGGTAAGGAAGGCCTGCTTTCATGGAAACTGGACGGACTTACCATAGTACTTACATACAGGGAGGGTAAGCTCTTTAAGGCTGTCACACGAGGAAACGGC
>JAEEHY010000337.1 GCA_016281085.1 Lachnospiraceae bacterium | reverse complement strand
CTTGGCGACAGGTCGGCTGTAGGTGGTGCTGTTGCAGTAAACATTGCAAATGCCGATGTTATCGTGATCTTTAACGGTAAAATTGATGCAGCCGGTACCGTTACGGTATCCGGAACCACCGATGATTCCGATTACAGCTTCGCATTGGCTTCCTCAAAGGGTACGACCGAGAAAAAGGCCAAGGAAGACGGAGAAAACCAGCCCGGTGATAAAAACAAAAATAATAAGACCGCAACCGAGGTCAACAAGGCTCTTAACAACAATAAATCCAAGAAGGCTACCGGAGATGCCGATAACAAGAAGGCATTTTCAACCAATGTCCTAAAAACACAGGGTGCAAAGACCGAATCCACCAAAGAGAATTCAGAAGTAGGAAAGGCTGTCAAGGAAGCAAAGACCGAGGCAAACAAACAGGTAACGAACAAAGATAAGGCAGGACTTGACAAGAACGAAGGAATAAAGTCAGGTGTAGCCGAACAGGAAGAGACACAGGTAACCGTAGCAGCAGCTGTCGGAATAAACGTGACCGGTCATAAGGTCAATGTAAGCATTACCGGTCCCATCACCACAAAGGGCAAGGCTGTTAAGATCTCAGCAGATAACACAGCAGCCTTTACGGCACTCGGAACAGCTTATACAATGACACAGATGCCTGCAGATGCAGCCGTGGCAGTAGGTGTTTCGGTAGGGATCAATAATAACGAAGCGGTCATTGTGATCGCAGATTCATCTTCGATAAATGCAGTTGACAACAATACAAGAGGAAATGTTGATATAACCGTCAATATGTCCCAGAACCGCAACAATTCATACTGCGCATCACAGGCGGTATCGGGAAGCATCGCAAGAAAAGCCGGAGATCAGCAGAGCGCAAAAGTAGCAGCGGCAGGTGCGGTTGCCATCCTTATTTCCGATGCAAAAGGAAACGTTAAGATAGGTAATAACTTTAAGGTGAGCGGTGCGGATATCTCATTTGGTGCAGAGGATGACTATAAACTCCTGGTAAGGGCCGGAAGCATCAATTACGCAAGGAAAGCAAATGTGGGTATCGGAGCTTCCTTCGGTATGATCTATGCTGATGATGATATCTCTGTTACTGTCGGAGACGGATTGGCACTTGAAGGCAATTCATTCAGTGCACAGGCCAAAAAGCTTCTGTCACAGGATGCTCCGGGCTTCTTCGGCTACATTATGAAGGGCATGAATCTTTTCGGTGCTTATCAGGATAATCAGACAGTCAAGGCCGAAACCGATGCTGACGGACAGAGAGAAGTCAAGCTTTCAAGTCCTGATTTCATCAGCACAAACAATACAATACTGGCCGGCAATGTGATCAATATCTTTATCAACGATAATTATCATATCGAGAGCTTCTCCGGATCCTTTGCGGGCGGTCAGGGTGCTCTTAATGCGGCCGGCGCTGTTTCGCTTGCTTTCCTTAACACAAATGTTGAATCAACGATAGGAAAGAATGCAAACATCAAACTGCTTGTAAGAGAAAAGAAGAGCACAGATCAAAAGACTGATCAGGAAGAACAGCAGCAGGAGGAATTCAACGGCATAACAATAAGTGCTCTTGATTCCGCAAGGACCGGCGTCTACACGATCGGTATAAGCGGTTCCAATGCCAAGACGGGAGCGGGGGCTTCGATATCAGTCATTATCGACAAGGGTAAGACCAGGGCATCACTTCATGATAACGCCCAGGTTGAGATCCTTTCTGACGGAGGCTTCTCACTTACGGCAAAGACGGAACAGAACAACATTATAATATCTGTTGCTGCTGCCGTTACAACAGACGATAATTCAAAATCACTCGGCGGCAATGTAAATGTATTCTACAGCTCACATGAAACAGGCGCCCTCCTTAATAATGCCATTAAGGTGCTTGCAGGAAACGGTATTACCATAGCAGCTGATTTTGACAATGACACGTTACTTATAGCAGCAGGTGCCCAAGGCAGCAAGAATACTGCGGCAGGCGGTACGGTAAGCGTTGGCATATACAACGGAACAACAACAGCCAAGGCCGTAAATACAGAAAGCGGTCCTGAGCTTCTGATGCGTGCGGCTGACGGTGATATCACTGTCAGGGCTCATTCCAAAGAAAAGCTTATAAGCGTGGTTGCCAGTGCTTCCGCAGCACTCAGCGGTTCGACCGTTGGAGCAGTGATAAATGTTCTGGTTTCAAAGACAACTACACTTGCTGAGCTTGGTAAAGGTAAAATATCTGCGCTTAAGGGAAGCTTAAATGTAACAGCCGATTCCACTTCACTTATGACTCTTATCGATGCTGCCTTTGCACTGGGCGGCAAGAGCACGGCTGTAGGCGGTATCGTGGCAGTTACCGTATTAAACAGGACCGTAAAGGCTACGGTCGATTCAATAAAGGCATATGAAGCGGGCAGGGTTGCAGCAAAGAATGTTCTTGTAAGTGCAACGGGAGATGATTACCTTCTGCAGGTTCTTGCAGTCGGAGGAGCTTCCGCAGGCAACGCCTTCGGCGGAGTAATAGGAGTCACAGTACAGAACAGCGATATTGAGGCAAATATTAAGAATTCCGAAATAAATGCAGACGGATCGATCGGAGTAGCATCTTATCTTGATTCGGTCAATTACCTGATCGCGGCTGTGATAGAAGGTTCTAAAAAAGCCGCTGTGGGTGGCGTTATCAATACACAGGTACTTAACAATACGGTCATCTCCGAAGTCGGAACAGGTTCCGTGCTTAACAGCGGTCTGACCGAGGTGCTTGCCCTGCCTTCATTAAACGGCAGGACGGATGATGAGAAGAAGAATAAGAAGAGGAATATAAGAGGTATTGCGATAGATGCCGG
>JAEEHY010000336.1 GCA_016281085.1 Lachnospiraceae bacterium | reverse complement strand
TCAGACATAAATATGCCCCGGGAGTGCCTGCACTCACCGGGGCTTTCCTGTATTTTTACAGCGGGACGTTTTCCTTTCCGAAGATGTTATGACCGGCATCCATGTTCTTTGACCCTTTTACAGAAAGTCATATGATGTCCGTTACACACCGGGACCGGCCACAAATATTATAAAACATATAAGCAGTATTCCGCCAAGAGCTCCAACAGTCTCCGCAATTCCCAGGATCACAAATCCGATCCTCTTCTCTTTCGAAGCCCTCACAGTACCTATTACCGCCAGGATGATCCCCGGCATTATATCCATAACAAAACAGATCATAGACAATATAAAACATATTGAATATATGGTACCCCTGGAAGTAGGTTTCTCAAGGATGACAGCTGCAATAAACAGTATAATACCCAGGAAAAACACTATAAGAGGAATAAACAGAAGCAAGTCAGTTGCCTTTTTCGATTTGTTGACACTCACGTTATCCATAATGATCCACCCCATGTAAAACAGGAAAGCATCACCACTCCAATAACCTCACAGATCTGCCTCGGCAATTTCCATAAGAGCCCTGTTGGCACTGTTACCGTTCATTTCACGGACTATACGGTTGGCTTGGTTGGAAATTACCTGTTCGAAATAATTACGTACGGAACGTGCATTTCCGAAATTCTCTCCCTCATAATATCTGAGTTGTGATATACGTTCCGCTATATATTGATAAAGAGCGGGATTCACATCATAATCCTGACCCCTGCAATACTTTAGGAATATCTGTGTAAGCTCTTCATCCGAATAATCATTGAAATAAACATATTTATTGAATCTGGATTTCAGTCCGGGATTGGAATTGATGAAGCGTTCCATAAGCTCGGGATAGCCTGCAACGATGACTACCAGCCTTTCACGGTTATCCTCCATAAGCTTAAGCAGAGTATCTATGGCTTCCTGTCCGTAATCACCTTCGCGTTCGCTTACAAGCGTATATGCCTCATCTATGAACAGAACACCGTCCAAGGCCGACTCCACCACTTCACGTACCTTCTGCGCGGTCTGCCCCATATAGCCTGCTACCAGTCCTGCCCTGTCTGTTTCAATAAGATGTCCTTTATTCAGAATACCCAGCGAACGGTATGCCTGTGCCATTTCACGGGCGATAGTGGTCTTACCCGTCCCGGGATTGCCCGAAAAAACCATATGGCGTGATATCTCGGCAGACTTAAGACCTCTGCTCTGCCTTGCCTTCTGCACCATCATGAGGTTGACCATATCATGAACTTCCTTCTTGACGCTGTGCAGTCCGATAAGGGAATCAACCTCTGCAAGTATTTCGTTTACGTCTTTTTTCTCTGTACTGTCGGCATATGGATCAGGTGCTACACCGTCCATTTCTATGTGCACGCGCCTTTGTCTGTTACCATCGCCGTTTATAAGCTCATCATTCTCTTCTATCCTGCCGATGTACTCAAGGCACATATTGTAGAAATGTTCAAGCAGCATAACCGAATATCTGAGTCTTGCGCCGTCACAGTTGATGATAAGCTTGCCTATGAGGAGAAAGGTATCCAGTACCTCCCTTGTACTTACAAGATAGCATTTGCTCCCCATATTCGCATCCTTTTCACCCTTCGCGATTATCTGAATGCTCTGCGGAACATTGCGTATTATTGAATCCTCACCGATAACATCCGAACCATAGCTGTCCTTAAGCATCTCTTCATCAACAAGTATCCTGAAGATAACATTTATGGTCATGATCTCGGCATCAGAAAACTTCCCGTCACTGCAGCCCAGAAAATATGCCATGTTCAGTGCATCGGACCTCAATATGTTATACAGCTCATCCTCATCATTAATATTTATTTCACTGCCGTACATCGTGCAGATATTACGGCATTTCTCAAGCGCCTCTATAACCGGCTCCATATTTCTCCCCTGACTCAGTTCATTTACGGATGCAGATTACAACCGTTCAGAACAGTTACTACAGATTTACATTAAACAGATTTCTGAGTACATTGCTTACGTCCGAGCTGTCCGCCTTGATCTGGGCAGCTTCGTTAATATTCGAAAGATCCTCAAGCTCGGATATATTGCTGTAATTGTACGCTATCGTATACACTGGAATACCCAGTCCTCCCACAACATCATCCACGCGGTCGTATTTGTATCCGTTATTCTGCTCACCGTCGGTAAGCAGGAAAAGCATGAGCTTGGCATCCGGAATGTCCTTTTCCGCTTCCTTAAGCATATTCATTCCGACAAGAAGTGCATCATACGTAGCTGTGGAGCCACCTGCATTGAGGTTCTTGACTTCTCCGGCGAAATATGCCCTCTGAGTTGCATCAAACTGTGCTATCGGAAGGTTGATCGTAACATCATCCGAATAGCTGACAAGACCTATATAATGCTCCTGCCCGATATAAGGCGAAGCGGCTATAAGTGATTCCTTCAGCGAATTCAGCGGTTCGCCGTTCATCGAACCTGAAATATCGGCAACAAATACGGCTGCTATGGGTCGTCCGCCGTTCTTATTCTGCTTCCATACCTTCTGGGCAGCCAGATAGTCCCGTCCGTCCATTCCGGTATCCTGTGCAACATATTCATTGTGGAGGTTGAAGCCCTTTTTGGAAGCAAGTGTCTGCGACTGTTCGGACTGGCAGTACTTAACGAACTCCTCAACAGCTTCCCTCTCTTCCTGTCCGGTCCAATCAAATACATATACCGGATGATCGTGTCTTATTCCCACGGGAGTATAGATGTAGTTCTTAAGCTCCGGAGTGTTTATATATGCCTGTTCCTCCATGACCATTGCATTGATAACTCCCTTGGCCGCCTGGTTTCTGAGCACGGCCGTCGTATAGGCAACAGGCGGTGATTTCTTCTGATACTCAAGCAGAGCCTGTGTAGCGGCATCCGACAGAGGATCGTTCTCATCAAAGGATGCAAGCATGGCACACAGAACGTTAAGGCCCGTGGAACTGGTATAAGGATTGGTGTAGGCAAATATCAGGTCTCCCTCATTTGCGGCCGTCAGAACATTCTTGACAGTAACCTCCTTATACTTGGTGATAAAGTCATCATATACGCTTTTCTTGATAAGTATCCCGGCTGTATTTCCGGCTATCCTGTCTGCGACCCTGGTCGTATCATAACCGGAAGCATCGAGCATCTTCCCCCATGCCTCGTTACTCGGAATAAAAGCATCCGGAGCATACCTGTCGTTCAGGATATAGGTCACTACCTCTCCGGAGGTGATCTTTCTTACAGATACCGATACCGACTTATTATTGATCTTATGATTCTCGCTGTTGAACTTCCTTGCAACCTCATTCAGCCAGTCATCGGGCGCATCGGCCGACAGCTCGGTAGCCGCCGCTATTTCCACATCAATGCTTCCGTTACCCTGAACCGTTATGGGGAAGGTATCGATGTCCGCCAGGGCATCCGCTTCCGATATTTCGTCCGAATAAATATCGAGTACGGGATCCTTCTTTGTGGTCACCTCAACCTTTGTCAAAAGGCTGGCCATCTCCTTTGCGGCATCCTCTTCCGACAGAGTTTTCTTACGTCCTTCACTTCTTACTCCGCACCCTGCAAGAAGCAGCGTTACACACAATGTTATCGCAATGATCTTCTTCATATTCTTACAGCTCCTTCCTCCTGACTTATCTGATGGGTTATGGCATCCCTGTACATACTTATCTCCTCTTCACAATTCTGCTCTCCCTGTCTGTTAAGCAGATCAACCAGTGAATTCATAAAGTTCTTGGTAAGCTCAAGCAGCTTCTGGTTGTTGCCGGCACATGCAACACCCTCTTCAAGCAGCGTCGTCCTGTCAGCACTGTTCCTCTCATCAAGAATAGTCATACGGTTTAACAGCTTACGTACATTCCGGCACATATGCTGCTCCACATGATCCAGAAGCTCCTCTGTATCCCTGAGGGCATCCGCACCGTTATCATCAAGCAGTGTCTTAAGCTTCTGCTGAAGTTCATCCATGACCCTCATCGTGCTGAGCACCAGCCCCAGCATCTTCCTTATCTCTTCGTCTCCCGTCTTATGGAGATTGCTCTCAACATTGTCCTGAAGCTGTTTAGGCGACAAACGCCCGTCGACATTCAGGACAGGCGTATGATGTTCGGATTTGGGTGCCTTCGGTTTCGCCTTTAAGCTTTTGATACAGTTAAAGATAAGAGCCGCACCCGATGCTGCAAGTGCTGCGCCAAAGACGCCAAGCAGGGCCCGGTATCCGAACAACCTCAGATAGATCACGATATCATCCCTGAATGCGAACACCATAAGCTCCAAAAGCGCCGAGGCGGCCACACACGGTATAAGAATCCTGTTCTTCACTGTAATATCCTTCCGGTCACTTGTCACAAGTGACGATTCTCAGCTTTCATAATCTGCTTACACTACCAAGTTTACTGTAAGATTCCGACAGGGAATCCTTAATATTTCCTAATTCAGTACGATCCCGTTCAAGCACGGATATCTGTTGTTCCAATACAGCCACTGTTATGTCCGCATCCTTCAAAAGCCTGCTGTCCGCCTTCACGTCTTCTATAAGGGACCGGATACGCTCCGTCTGCTTTGTTATCTTATCCTCAAGATAACCGATACGCGGTATATACAGCGGAAACTGCGAGGGCTGTTCCTTTTTAACGCTCTCCCGGATATCACTTATAAGCCTTGACACCGATTCCGTTATCGCCAGTACCTGTGTCGGGCATTTATTTATTTCCTCTATCTTGGGATCAACAAACACGATATCCTCCTATTACATTATCATGCATCCATAACATAATCAAGCAATTGAAGTGTTTACGGACTTAATGTCGGCTTTTACGCGGTTTACATGAAAAATGCCGATATCAGGGTTACTCTCCCGTCATACCGGCACTTTCCTAATCTGCCACAAACAAGCCTTCAAACGCGTCAAATTACACCAAGATACTTAGTTAAGTACCTTCTTAAGCTCATCCATGAAGGTATTTATATCCTTAAATTCACGATATACCGATGCAAACCTTACATATGCAACGGCATCAAGATCCTTAAGCTTGTTCATTACAAGCTCGCCTATAACATCACTGGGGATCTCCTTATCTTCGTAGTTGAACACCTCTGTCTCCACCTCATCCACCAGCTGTGTTATCGACGATGCGGGTACAGGACGCTTATGGCAGGCCCTGAGTACTCCCGCCTCGATCTTCGACCTGTCGTATGTCTCCCTGTTGTTATCCTTCTTGATAACAATAAGCGGAATGGTCTCGATCTTCTCGTAAGTGGTGAAACGCTTATCGCATTCATCACATACTCTCCTGCGCCTTATCGAATTGTTGTCTTCGGCAGGACGGCTGTCAATAACTCTGGTGTTTTCATAACCGCAAAACGGACATTTCATATTTCTTTCCCCTCTTCTTATTATTTTACATATATGGTGTTTCCCTTAAGACACCATACTAAATATACCGTATTGAAAATAATTATGTCAACCCCTTACAAGAGGAAATTTGTTATTTGTTATTATACTCATTTATAAGACTCATGCATATCATTAAGATAAGCGATAACATCATTGTAACCGTCCACTGTAAACGGAAAGCGCTGTACTGTCTTCTGCTCATCCGGGGTTATTTCATAGCAAAACGGTTCCGGCCATGTATCCACCCTGAACTTATCCGTTTCATCCTCATCGGCCGCAGCCTCCTTAATGATCCTGTATCGCATCCCTTCACAGCTTCCGGTAAAGGGCTTGCCTTTCCTGTAATGATCAAATGAAAGTATCGTATTGTGATCAATCATTGATAATTCCGTCCTTTCTCAACTATGGTAAAATAAACATTCGCAGTCTGTATCAGGCCGTAAAAAACACTAAGACCGGACAGCCTGCCATCCGGTCTTAGTAAATACTTATCTTTATTTAACATAATTACCTATTTCTTCAGGAAATCAGGTATCTTGATCTGTCTTGATTCAACCCTGCTTGTAAGAGGAGATACACCTCTCAGTCCTCCGCCGAAGGTTGTAGGTTCGGGAGTGGGACCTGTATTCTGATTAACGCCCGGCATCGGCTGAACCTGCATTGCTCCGGTATTCTGTGTTACGCCGGGATTCATTCCCATCTGCTGTGTATTCTGGAAATTGTAAGGTGCCGTTGCTCCCAATCCCTGCTGTGCTCCGAACTGATTACCCGGCATTCCCATTGTGTTCTGTGTAACACCCATTCCGGTATTCATAGGTGCTGTCATTCCGCCAACCTGCTGATTGATAACTCCTGTGTTCATCGGAGATGTCATCCCGGGAGTAACCGGTGTCTGCATGGGCTGTGTATTCTGTAATCCCAAACCTGTATTTGCGGATACGAACTGTCTCTGCTGATAAGCCTTGGCACCGGTGAAGTTCCTCATACCGCCGGCTGTCATACCCTGACCTGCCGTTCTCGCATCCTGCTTGGGTATCCTGTTTTCATCTATTCCTGTAGCAATAACGGTAACAGCACAGGTATCCGGATCCCTGTCATCATATGTAGCACCGAATATTACATTTACATCCTCACCCGTAAGATCGCTTACAAAGGATACTGCATCATTGGCATCAAGCAGTGTGATATCACCGGATACATTAACGATAACGTGGCTTGCACCCTGTATGGTGGTCTCAAGGAGAGGACTGTTAACTGCCTGCTTAACCGCTTCGATGGCCTTGTCATCACCCTTGGCTGCACCGATACCGATATGAGCGATTCCCTTGTTCTCCATTACAGTCTTAACATCCGCAAAGTCAAGGTTAATGAGTGAAGGAACATTTATAAGGTCTGTTATACCGCGTACCGACTGCTGAAGAACTTCATCGGCAAGCTTAAGAGCCTCGGGCATCGTCGTCCTTCTGTCAACAAGCTCAAGCAGCTTGTCGTTGGGTATAACTATCAGTGTATCTACGTTCTGTTTAAGCTTCTCTATACCCCCGAGGGCATTCTGCATACGTGTTCTTGCTTCAAACCTGAAGGGCTTCGTTACAACTCCGACCGTAAGAGCACCCTGCTCCTTGGCCAGTCTTGCGATCACGGGAGCTGCACCTGTTCCGGTACCACCGCCCATTCCGCATGTTACAAACACCATATGTGCGCCACGTATCGCATTTGCTATATCTTCCGCACTCTCCTCGGCTGCCTTCTCGCCAATTTCGGGCTGTGCTCCGCATCCGAGTCCCTGTGTAAGCTTGTCACCTATCTGAAGAAGCCTCGGTGACTTACACAGCTGAAGTGCCTGTTTATCAGTATTAACGCCGAGGAATTCGACACCTACGATCTGTTCCTCAACCATTCTGTTAACTGCATTATTACCTGCTCCGCCTACTCCTACTACCAGTATCTTGGCCGCGGATTCCATTATATCAGTTTTAATTTCCAGCAAGATGATGCCCCTCCCTTTTTATAGATTGCTCCACACTCATATACAATAATATAATTATTTTATTAAATTATCAATAGTTTTTTTCGCTTATATATGAGTTTTTCGCTCTAATCCTTGGAAAAAGTAAACTTGTCTCCTTCTCCGGCATAATTCTCCATATGAAGTACTCCGGGCTCGTCAGGCAGCTCGGGAAGTATAAACCTTAACCTGTTTATCTTCTCATCGATATGATCACTGTTACCAAGAAATACACGAACCTGTCCGAAATACAGGGTAATGTTGTAATTGTTATCAAAATATATCCTGTCGATATCTATCTTATACTTGGTCAGAAGCTGCGTGATATCAAGGATAAGCCTGAAGATATCCTCTTTCTCGACGGGGAGTTTCTCATGAAGAGTGATATAATTAAAGTCAAGCCCCGTCACAAACGGAATACCTTCCATCTGCCTCGTCGAGCTCTCAACAACAATTCCGTCCTTGTCAAAATACAGATAATGTCCTAGATATTCAACATAACCGGCCACAGCCTTCTCATACACACGTATCTTGACCTCCGTGGGAGACAGAAGCTCAACATCCATCTTTTCGACAAAAGGAACCTCATCCACACCGGCGAACCTGCATTTCAGATACAGATATATCGAATTGTGACCGTATTTACCGTTAAGAACGTAATCCTCGATCTCATCGGCATTATAATGCTCGTTTCCGGTAATATCCACGCTTGTTATGGTGAACCTGGTCTTTATCACGAGAATACCCACGCACACCAGTACAAGAACACTCAGAAAAACAATAAGAAATACCGTCCCTTTCTTTACGTCGGAACCGCCGGAAAAAGCCGAATAATCAGTCGCCATACACAATTCCTCAATTTCCCGAATTCCTAAGCCGGATTCCCCTTGCCACACTGAATACAAGCCCGATCTCGATCAGCAGGAACACTATTGCCGAACCTCCGTAGCTTATGAAAGGCAGCGTAATACCCGTATTGGGTATAAGATTAGTCACTACCGCAACATTCAGGATGACCTGAAGTGAAATATGCGCCATAACGCCAACAACAAGCAATGCCCCGTACATATCCTCGGCATTGTTTGCAACGACCAGAAAACGCCATATTAGAAGAAGGAACATGAGCAGCACCGCGCCGGCGCCGAAGAGCCCCAGTTCCTCACAGATGATGGAAAACACCATATCATTCTGAGCTTCGGGAACGAAGCCGAGCTTCTGCATACTCTGACCCAGCCCCTTGCCGAATATCTCACCGGAACCTATCGCATATAATGCCTGAAGCGTCTGGAAACCCGTGGTTCCCGCAAATGCTTCGGGATTAAGCCACGCCTCTATACGTCCGAACCTGTATGACTGTTCCGAAGAAAGCACGCCCTTCTTAACAAGCAGTACAAATATTGCCGCAATGCCTATTCCTCCGGCCGCAAGCAGAAAATACTCCTTGTAATTCGGCGTTGCCACAAACACCATCATGAATATGATACCGAATATGATGATCGCGGTACTCAGATTCCTTGTTATTATAAGTACCAGGAGCGAGATCGGAACACCCCACAGAAGCGTACGCACAACGCCTTTCAGCGTCTCTATGTTCTTACCTTCCCTGCACACGTAAGCCGCAAAGAATATGATCATTCCGACCTTCGCAACCTCGGCAGGCTGCAGCGAAATACCAACGTTAAGCCATCTTCTGGCTCCGTTAACCTCGTATCCGAGAGGTGTAAGCACCAGTAAGATCAGAATTCCGGATACGATATAAGCCGGAACGGCCAGCTTCTGCCACAGATGGTAATCCACCATCATGACCACAAACATCATTATGATGCCGAATGCGGTAGCCTGTGCCTGTTTCTTAAAGTAGTATGCCGAATCACCGAAATCCAGCACAGCTTCATAAGAGCTCACGCTGTACAGCATCACAAGGCCAAAGCTAAGGAGAAAGATTACGATAAACAGCATCGCGTAATCAAAAAACCTCTTGTCCCTATTCTGTTTGCCCCTTCCCCTTGAATTACTCATATACTGCCCTTACTGCTCTCCGTGCAGTTCGTATCACATAGTTTAATAGGCCATGTATCCGATTATACACAGAAGTATGGTAATTATCGTAAATACCGCAACAACTCTCGTCTCCGACCATCCGCACAATTCAAAATGATGATGTATGGGTGCCATTTTAAACACGCGCTTTCCACCCGTCATCTTGAAATAGCTTACCTGGATGATCACCGAAAGCACCTCGGCAAAATATATAAAGGCTACTATCAGGATAAATATCGGCATCTTAAGCATATATGCCACAGCAACCACGAAGCCTCCCAGTGCAAGGGAACCCGTATCTCCCATAAACACCGAAGCCGGATGAACATTAAACAGAAGAAAGCCAAGCAGGGCTCCTACCAGGGCAAATGCCGCGACGGCCACTCCCTGCCCTTCCATGTATGCGATAACTCCGAAAAATGCAGCTATTACCGCTGTTACAGATGATGCAAGTCCGTCAAGTCCGTCTGTGAAATTGGAGCCGTTAACCGTTCCCAGCGTGGCAAGGAACATAAGAGGTATGGCAAGCCACGAAATGTCATATGTTTCACCGCCGGTGAAGGGAATGACAAGCTCCAGGCTGACTCCCGCTACATTTATCATATAGAAAGCAAACACAGCAGTGACTATAAACTGAAGGATGAGCTTCTGATATGCCTTGAGTCCCATCGAACGTTTCAGTACAACCTTGATGTAATCATCAATAAAACCTATGAGTCCAAAGCCTACCGTCATAAGCAGTACCGGGATCACATCAGGATACTTCTTGACGTAAAGCAGGGATGTGATCAGCATTCCGCCTATTATCATCACGCCCCCCATCGTGGGCGTACCGTTTTTCTTAAGATGACTCTCGGGACCGTCATCCCTGACAGTCTGGCCTACCTTTAACTTCCTTAAATAAGGAATAACAAAAGGTCCCATGAAAGCCGTTAAAGCAAATGCTATGATAACTGCCCACAACACAGTAAAATCCATTACACAATCCTCATTTCGTCTTTGTTGAACACCTCTTTGCCGCCAAGTGCCTTAGGACACACAAATTATAGTATATATCATTTCTGATTATTTTCAATCAAAACTTTCCCCTGTACTATTCAAGGTCTGAAATCGTGGCATCTATGGGCTGTCCCGTTTCGGGATCAAGAATCGCTCCCGTTACCGGATCCATCGGATAACCGGTCTCCGGATCGAGCTGCAGTTCCTTCTTCTCTTCTTCTATCTCCTGCTCCTCAAATACGATAACCGAATCCTCCTGCCCGTTCTGACCCCCTTCGCCTTCTATGCCGTTCTCCGATACGATCCCGTTCTCCGACACAATTCCGTTTTCGCTGACGGAACTGTTGACTGACTGAGCGAAACCGAGCTGCTTCTCATCAAGTTCCGCCTTCTCCTCCTCGGAGAGCTCCTCCGTCATGAAGATATGCATATAAGGAAGAACCTCTGTCAGGATATCTCTTGTCAGAAGGGTTGCATACCTCGCTGATGCCTGTGAAGGCACATTGGGCTCATCAATTACAGTGTATATCACGATCTGAGGATCATCCGCCGGTGCAAATCCCATAAAGGATACAACATAATTACCACGCTTTCTGGGGTACTTCTCCGCTGTACCCGTCTTGCCTCCGATACGGTATCCCGCAGGTCTTGCGGATTTACCTGTACCCTGTGACACGACATTGTTGCACAGCTCTACTATCTTGGCAGATGTTTCCTCGGAAATGGTCTGTTTCAACACCCTCGGTTCGATCGTCTTTATCGTTGCCCCTTCATCATTGACGATCTTCGTAACAACATGAGGCTGATAGTAATATCCTCCGTTTATCAGAGAACAGAAGCCCGTTACCATCTGTATCATGGTCACGTTGAAGCCCTGTCCGAACGAACTTATCGCAAGGTCGGTCGGCACCATCTTATCAACATCAAACACCAGTGTGTTGGTAAGCGCCTCACCGGTAAGATCCACATTGGTCTTAAGCCCGAAATTGTACAACCGGTTGTATTTCATAAATATACTCTTGCCTATCTTGGCTCCTATGTCCATGAACGCCACGTTGCATGACTGTTCCAGAGCTCCCGAAAAATCAAGTATTCCGTGTCCGAACCTGTTGTTACAGTGGATCTGGTGATCACCCACTTCCTTAACGCCCTGGCAATTGTAGGATTCATTTCCCGTAAGTATACCCTCTTCCAGCCCTGCAGCCATGGTAAACGGCTTATAAGTGGAACCCGGCTCATATGTCTGGCTTATACAGAAGTTCTTCCAAAGAGAGTTGAGCGCCTCCATTTTGGCTGCCTCGTACGCCTCTTCATATGTCAAAGGTCTGTCGGGTTCCTTTTTGGTGCCTTCTTCACCTTCTTCTTCGGGAGGCTCCTCACCCGTTCCCGCAGGCGCGGTAACAGAGACCGTATCTTCTCCGGCAGTTTCCTCTTCACTTACATCTATGTCTACCTCGGCAGTCGTTTCCGTATCAGAGCCAGCATCTTCGCCATCACCTTCGCCCGATCCGTCTTCACCGGAAATGTTGACAACACCCTGTGTCGAGTACTCCTCATCGATCACAACATCAAGTCCCGTCGTATCCCTGGGATTGTTAAGATCATAGACCGGGTAACTGGCCATCGCCAGTATCTCGCCGGTATCGGGACGCATTATGATCACGCCCGTGTTCTTGGAACCGTTACCCTCACGGTACTCATTCTCATGCTCCTTATTGAACGCAAGTATATGCTTCTCAACAATACTCTGTATATTTACATCAAGGCTTGTTATCAGGGTCTTTCCGTTATCTGCGGCCTTGATCGTTCTTTCAAGATTCTCATCATCATTAAGATAACCGTATTCACGTCCGTCCGTACCGTTAAGAGTGCTGTTATAGAACTCCTCCAGTCCGTATGCTCCTTCATTGTCTCCCTGAACGAAGCCGATAAGATCGCAGGCCAGCGAACCGTACGGATATGTACGCTGATATGTGTTCTCCAGCCAAACACCTTTGATATCCGGATACTGGGTACGGTTGTTCAGCTTATCCATCAGATCGCTAACCTTCTCATAAGGCTGCTTCTTTGCGATTATCCTGTATTGGGATGTGGGATTGCCTGTTATATAACGTCTCAGGTCATCCCTTGTATAATTGAATTCGATCTCCGAATTGTACAGTGCATCAAGAGTTGAATCTATATACTGTCCTTCACTTCCGTTAAGGGTCTTGGAATCTATACAGATGTTGTAAACCTTCTGGCTGACGGCTATCTTGGTCCCGTTACAGTCAAGTATTTCGCCTCTCTTGGCCGGAAGCGCCTTACTGTCGTATTCCTGCTGGGACAGTACCTGTTTCTTGTACTCTTCTCCGTTATCGCGGTTGATGGCGTACAGCTTCACCGACAGTCCGCCGAACGCAACCACAATAAGCAGAAAAAGCACTGTCAGCTTCTTCTGCATCCTTCCGGTGAACCGTTTTGCCTTCTTCTGTTTTCTGTTACTGCGTCTGCCCAAGTGAAATCACGCCCTTCAAAGAACAATTCAGACCATCTCAAATGCTTCGCATTTTCGATGCATCGGATTTATCCGATGCAAATACATAAAATATGCCCTGCTCAAGCAAGCTTGGCAGTTCATATTTTATGTATTTACGCCGTCTGAATTGTTATACAAAAACTGCCCGTGGTATCCGGGCAGTAAATCAACATCTTGTAGTTTAAGTAAGACCACTACACATTATCTTACATTTTTCACTCTATGTCAATAAGTTGTCTGACGTAATCTGTATCCTCACATTCATAAGCTATTATCTGATCCGAATTGGCATACTGCATTCCAAGCTCGTTCATGGCTCTGTACTTGACCTCCTCAAGATCAACGGCCCCTTTGATACGGTTCTCCATATCGTCATTTTCAGCCCGAAGTTCATTAAGCTGCGTCTCCAGTTTTGCCAGTTCCTTTATCTTGCTCGTAACATCAGATCGAAGCATAAGATATTGTATACAGATAACAACCGTGAAAGCCATAGCCAGAGTCAGGAACAATACGTATGCGGGACTCATATGCTTGGCACGTTCCCTGTTTCTCCTTGTCTGGTGACTCAGATGAATTCCGGGCACCTGAGTCGTGTCCAGTTCTCTTAATTCTCTTGCAGTGTTTCCATAAATATATTCGCTGCTTACATTGTTTCTCCTG
>JAEEHY010000335.1 GCA_016281085.1 Lachnospiraceae bacterium | reverse complement strand
GTGATCGAAATAAGACACTGATCGGGATGAAGTCGGCCCTCATTTATAACGGCAGATGTACTTGTCCCGAGAATATGTGCACTCGGAACGATCCCCTTTATGAATGCAGCCAGGTCCACAGCCTCATCGGTGGAATGTATACCGGTATGTATCCTTATAAGAATATCACCCTTCCCCGAGTCTATCATCAGCTGCCTGAGTGTTTCGGAAAGTCTTGTCTTTGAAATATATTGAAGATTCCATGTAAACAATTGCGCCTCTTTTCTCTTATAAACCCTTTTCTATCTGTGAAACAAAAAATCTTGCTATATTTTCACGCAGCTCCATTCTGTCTATATTCTTCAGGAGATAACCTACCGGCTTTAATGAAAGCACCTTCATGACACTCTCCTTGTCTCCCTTTCCGGTAAGGAACATTACGGGAATGTGCGATGTGGCTGCATTTGATCTTAACATTTCAAGAACCTGCGGACCGCTGGTGATCGGCATCTCATAATCCAGAAGGATCAGATCCGCACGATTCTTTGCAAGCCAGGTTATAGCTTCTATGCCGGAATTGGCCAGAGAAACCCGGTATGAATCCTTCAGCCAGTCCATTATCATGGTCATATATGAAACATCGTCATCTACTATCAGTATACTCCTTTTTCTTGCATAACGTGCTTCTCCCTCCATATATTTTTCCACATTGTTTAACAATACCTCCATATCAAGAGGCCTTTCGTAGAATTTAAATATAAGGTTCTCGGGAATATAATGCCTGACTATATCATACTCTTCCTTTTTTCCTATAACAATTACCTGTTTATCGTTTTCGGAACAGCGGTCCTTGACATATACCAGTGCATCCGAAAATTCAGATATCTTCTCATCGCAATATATAATAACAAGCTCTGCTCCGTCACACGAGCTTCCTATGCTTGTGATCCTGGGAGCGGAATAGACTGTTTCCATACCTATACCCCTCAGTTTGGATTCCAGGCCCTTTATGATGAATCCCTCGGCAGAGGCCAAAATCAGAATATTATTGCTCATGGATCAAACCTCCTGTTTATACTTCCTCTACATCACTTCCTGTAGTACTTTAATAATGCCATCCCAATCCATTACTGACAAGCATGATTGTATTTTTTCAAAACGTTTTTCATCTTCTTCGGGAAGCTTATACTCTTTTACCGATTCAAATACCATGCGCATCAGATCATAGTCCTTAGCCTGCGCGAATTCCGACATCCCTCCGTAAGCATCCTCAAGCATATCGGAGGGTATCCCGGGAAGATCTTCATTATGTCCGTACAGGGAAGCCAGCCCCTCGATTATTTTACGATACTCATCCATCATATACGGGTGATTGCGCGTAATAAAATCCGTATCCGAATTTATCCCCGCAGTTTCAAGAGACTCTGCGGCATCGCCGAGCTTCAGTGCACCTACCAGACGTGAACTGCTTTTCAGGGCATGGACCTTGATCGTGTAATTCTCAATATCTCCTGTCTCAAAATAGTTCTGTATTTCTCCTGATTTGGCTCCGTAAGAATCATAAAAGATCTGAAGCACGGATCTGAAGGCATCCTCGGAGCCGCTGTTCTTAATGGCAGCGTCCGGATCGATACCCGGTATTGACTCATACCATTTAGGTTCCGGCTTTGTTAAGGTTCCGCTGTTGTCCCTGTCGTCCGTCTCCGGGTTTTCATCAATGACATCCTTTTCTTCTTTATCTTCATCAGCAATGTCGTCGTTATACTCATCGTCAATGTCCTCGTTTTCAAAGAACGCACCGAGGTTATAATTCCGGTTTGCCTTTACCACATAAAGAAGCCCGAAGGTTCCCTCACCGCAGTTGGAGGATATTCCCGCCGATGCCTTTTGGAAAATGATATGCTCGAACCTCAGCCTCTCATTAATCTTCTTCTCGATCCACAGCAGATCCTCTTCCTCCATGCCCGCATAGGTAACGAAAACAACAGACATGTCAGGGTAAACATTTGTCGGAATTGCATGCTTTATATATTTCTCATAACATCTTCTCTCGCTGCCGAAGAGAAGTCTTCCGACTCCGAGATTATCATTCTTCATCCGGAGCATCGGTCTTAACCAGAGAGTGTTAAGTATACTGTTCATCACCGGACTTATCTGTTCACGCCTTGCCATAACATCCGTAGTTTTTATTACGAAGCTGCATCTTATCAATTTCTTGGCTTCCTCAAGCTCGGCGGCTATCTTTTCTGCCGTAACACCCTGTCCCGCAAGTCTTGCTGCTATCAAAACAAGCAATCCCGTTCCGCTTGAGAGCGCTTCGGAATTGATGATCGTTACATTTTCAAAGGTCTTTGCGGCATTTACAGCTCTTCCGTATTCCCTGCTGCTTCCTGTGGTAAGAGTAATATATATGAGATGATGCGCTTTCTTTAATTCCGATGAAAAGAAGCTTATCAGCGCTTCCTCCGTGGGCGGCTCCGACAATACTATCTTTTTCTCATCCCTCATATAACGTACCAGCTCTTCGGAGTCGATATCAACCGAATCATAGAAGGTACCCTCATCTGTTATAACGGTATACGGTATAACGCTTATATTTAACTTCTTAACTAAATTCTCTGGCAGGTCACTCATTGTACTTGTTGCGATTATTACAGGCTTCTTCCTTGCATATCTGCTTGCAGTGCTCAATGAGGCGCCCGTCATTTCTCCCGCACCGTTGATGATCACTTTATCAGCCGGAAGATGTTTAAGAAGCATGTCTTCAAGCTGACGCCCCGATACGGGCTTGACCAGATATCCGTCAAAGCCTGTATTATTGTACAGCTCTATATTTTCTCCGCCCGCATTTGCGGTAAGCACAATGATAGGTACATTTACATCCATACCTCCCTTTTGTGTACGGATGCTCTCATAACATTCTATACCGTCCATTCCCGGCATCAGATGATCCATAAATATGACATCATAACGGTTCATGAGTGTCAGCTTCAGCGCTTCCTGACCCGAGATCGCAAGATCCACCTCCAATCCGGTTCCTGCGAGAAGCTTCTCTTCAACCTGAAGATTCATTTCATTATCGTCAACTATAAGTATCTTTGCACCGGGAGCACTGAAGCTGTGCTCGAATCTCTCGTTCCCAGACAGGCCTCCGGCACCCATTATACTGAGATCACCGATACGCTTTTCTGAGGTTATTCCCTGTCTCAGGGTTACGGCAAAGGAAGATCCCTGCCCGTATACACTGTCTACCGTGATATCCCCGTCCATCAGCTCCACAAGCTGTTTTACTATTGAGAGTCCGAGCCCGGTACCCTCGATATGACGGTTCTTTTCCTCATCAACCCTTTTGAAGGTATCAAACAGATGCGGAAGAGCCTCAGGCTTTATTCCCATACCCGTATCGGAGACAATGATCTTAAGCATGGCGTGACCGTCCCCGGAAAAGCCGCATTCCATGTGTAATGAAACAGAACCTTCTTTTGTGTACTTAACGGCATTATTAAGGAGGTTTATCAGAATCTGCTTGATCCTTACTTCATCTCCGAAAAGCGTTTCCGGAACGTCGGGATCGATATCCACACTGAATCTGAGCCCCTTCTCCTCAGCCTTTATCCAGATCATATTTACGATTTCTGACAGAAGCTCGGCAACATTGTAGTCTACCGGCACGATATCCATCTTTCCCGCTTCGATCTTACTTATGTCCAGTATATCATTTATCAGCGCCAGAAGGAGCCTTCCGGCGCCCTGGATATTTCTGGCATCCTTCTTTATCTCTTCTGTGGCATCCTCCTGTCTGAGAATTATCTCGTTAAGCCCGAGAACGGTATTGATAGGCGTACGTATCTCATGGCTCATGCTTGAGAAAAAGCGATTTTGGGAACGGTTAAGCTCCTCAAGCTCATTTGATTTTTCCTCGGCCAGCTTTGCTTCCTTTTGCAGTATCCTTGTCCAGAATACGATCAGTATTGTAAGCACTGCAAATGCCGTAAGGTATTGAACAAGGGTTAGGATATAATCGTTTTTTCTTGTATATTGGGGTAAGAGACCCGGATAATGATATGCAAAGAATCCGCATACAGTAAGTATGATCGTATCAAGCAGACACATTATGATCCTGAATTTTCCGTCAAGGACCATGACCAGATAAAATGCTCCCAGCAAAAACATCAGGGCCGATCCGTTGCTTATGCCGCCTTTCGCAAAGAATGCCAAAGGACGAAGCACAAATACAAGTATCAGCGTTAGAAATATCTTTGCGGTATTGATCCTGCCCTTTTTAACGAAGTAATACAGTAATACACCGCCGATTGCAGCACCGCCCATTGACACAAGCATTGAATACAGTTTATCTCCAAGGAATACGCTGATCACGGAATGTGTAAAAAGAGCCAACATCTCACATATCGTAAACAGGATAAAGGTCCTGTCCTTTAAATAAACCGATGAATCAAATATATAATCATAAAAGGCGGTTCCTAACCTCTTAAATGTTCTCATTGTTCAGACCTCCCCTCATACCTGATCATATCCTCGGGAAGTACCTGCTTCATAACCCGTTCAAACACTCCGATATCTATAGGCTTGGCAATAAACCCGTCAAATCCCTCCTCCATGAACATTTCTCTTGCTCCGCTCAGAGCATTGGCCGTAAGCGCGATAATAACAGGTGTCCTGTTGTTCGCCGCCGCTTTCTTCCGTATATGCTTCATGGCTTCTACACCGTCCATTTCCGGCATCATATGATCCATGAATATTATGTCGTATTCCCCTGATTCATACTTCCTGATCGCTTCATTTCCGCTTCCTGCCGTATCAGCAAACATTTTATACTCACGGAGCAGTCCCGAAGCAACCACCAGATTCATGGGTTCATCATCAACAATAAGGGCACTCACTCCGGTAAATACAGGCTTTGCATTATTTTCATCTCCGTATTTTACCGCTTCTGTCTCTCCGTTTACTATACGGACCACCGGGAAGGCATAAAGAGGCTTGGGCATTACAAGGACGCTGCTGTCGTAAGAAGCCCTGAAACCCGGATCTGACGATATCGCAACCATATATCCCTCTTTTGACAGCCGGTCCAATGTGTCCTTATCAGACTCATATTCCTCCTGTCCGGCAAAAATATGCGTAATATCATACTCTGTGAGCAAATGCTCCAGTTCTCTGACGTCAATTGCCGAATACAGCCTGACATTAAGACCTGTTGCGAGATTTACAGCCATCGATCTGTAGAATTCCCTCACTTCGGGTACTTTATACTTATCGGGCTTCATATAGAATATGATACCGTTCCTGTCCTCTTCCTTTATTGACAGACAGGGGGAAGCATCCACAACGTTCTGGGGAATGGAGATGCGTACCTTTGTTCCCCTCCGTTTTTCGCTGTTTATTACCACGAAACCGCCCATCTTATGGACAAAGCCGTAAACTATGGGCAGCCCTATCCCGATACCTCCGGTGCTGCGGTTCCGCCCTTTATTTGCCTGATACATACCCTTCGAAACCCGTGACATATCCGCTCTGGTCATACCTATTCCCGTATCGGTTATCTCAATTGTCAGATTCACTCCGTATTTATGCGATACGGAAAAGACCCTGATGTATACTCCGCCTCTTTTGGTAAACTTTATCGCATTATCAAGAACATGCCGGAATATCTTATGAAGCTTCTGTATATCACCGTTTAACATGGACGGTGTTTCAGGTGACAGATCTATGATAAGCTCCAGATCACTTTCCTTATACATGGAATTATAATTTGCCACCACGTCATTTATAAGGGATGTGCACATATAGTTCTCTTCGTTAAGAACCAGCTCTCCCCTTTTAAGCTCCGTATAATCCTGGATATCCTCGATCTGATGTGTCAGCCGTATTCCTGCCTCCTGTATGGATACAAGTTCATTTTTATCGTTGTCCTTGCGCAGGAGAGCTGTCATCCCGTTTATTACATTAACCGGCGTACGCAGCTCATGTGAGATATTGGACAGGAAATCTTCCATGTCCCTGTCACTTTCTTTTACCGTTTTCTTCCATTTCTCTATCCTGTTATTCTCGGCCATACGACCTATTACGGTTATACGACTGAATATGTACATTGAAATAACGGTGCCTATGTGGAATACAACCCTCATCGTTGTGAAGGCATCCATATCCAATTGACCGTTTATGTAGAGAAACCGGAACTGTATAGCCATTACCAGCGCATACTCCGCAAGAACAAGATTGAGCACAACCGTACTGTTGGCAATTGTAAACGTTGCCATAAACAGAGCGGCCGCAACCGAAATATCAAAGAAACTTGTTTCATGTATCCCAAGATAGAACAGAAGGAAAGCGGCATATGCAACATACATGTTTATCCGTAAACGCACATCCAGCTTATGGCTTATATGAAACCACCATAAAACGAGAATCCCGGTAAGAAGTAAAATCGGCACCCAGAACTCCCATCCACCGAAATAATTCTGAAATATGCACGCTGCGCCCGCTATTGTTGTTATGAACAGCATCAGGCGTTCTTTCCTGATATCTTCCAAGTCTGTCTCCTTTTCGGTTTGACGATAAGCATTCAGATATGATCTGTACCTGTTGTTCATGATATCATAAAACAACCCTGATTGTCATTGTTTTTCCGCTCGGACAGGATGCTGTTATCCTTCTGCCGACAAATATATGACGATCCTTTCGGCTATATCGCTCCGCCGGGGACCTTTATATGATCGGTAATCCGTTTTACCAGCTTTTCCTGTGTAATCCTGTTCATGCGGGCCTGCGCCGTCAGTATTACTCTGTGGGGAAGTGAAGCTATGGCTGAATTCAATATATCTTCCGGTATGCAGTAGTCTCTTCCGCTGTATACGGCATAAGCCTGTGCACATCTTAACAGAGACAAAAGAGCCCTCGGGGAGGCTCCGCAGGATACATCGGGATCGCTCCTTGTCGCCTCAACTATCATGACGGCATAGTCCGTAAGGTTTTCGTTTACCCTGACAGCCTTAACCTCTTCTCTGAGCTTTATTATATCCGAACCCTCGAGAACAGCCTCTGTTTTCTCATGAAGACTTCCTACAAGAAAGCTCTGCGCCATCATAATGGCATTACTCTTATCCGGGTATCCGACCTTAAG
>JAEEHY010000334.1 GCA_016281085.1 Lachnospiraceae bacterium | reverse complement strand
CACGTGCGATGGGAACAAAATCATGGATCATATCTGCACAATCCTCTGCATCACCAACGGGATACTCGGGAATATAAGCCTTAACGTTACGAAGAGCCAGATTGTAGCTTGCATTGAGCATACCGCAGTAAGCATCTCCACGTCCTGCAGTTGTTACAGAGTCATAATCCTCCTCTGCAGCTGCACAGAACATCTTGGGGCCGCAGAACTGCTGAGCCAGCATTGTCTCGGAAATCTCGGGACCGAAGTTGCCAAGATATACGCACATTGCGTTACATCCTGCCTTCTTAATATCCTCAAGAGCCTGCTGCATATGGATCTCGCTCTCGATGATCGTAACGGGGCACTCATAGATATCAGCTGCATCATACTTCTTGGCATATGCATCTGCAAGAGCCTTTCTTCTTCTGATGGTAAGCTCAGCAGGGAAACAGTCACGGCTGACGCCCACGATACCGATCTTCACTTTGGGTGTGTTGTTCATAATCATTCCTCCATTCATAGTTAAATAAGTTCGTTGACGGTATCTGTTCCGAACAGTTACCGTTATTATCTATAGTAAACGAACCAAATTCGTTCACTATATTAAGCGGAAAGCCGCTTAATTATATTTCATCCATCCCATAACCGATATATCACACCGGTCATACTCTACTTGCTCACATCAATGTTCTCACCGATAAGTCCGTTGAATGCTCCGTCTATCTTTGCATCAGGATGACCTATGAGCCATTTGTTCCTTGCAAACAGCAGCTTGTCCTCAGGCGTTGCATCAGCCTTGAAATCAAGATCCGTGTTGGTACCCTTGGGAAGTACAACAACGCATCTGAACTTGTTACCCTCATAGTTGCAGGGTGCGTAGTGAAGAGTGGTCGCATAACACTCAACTGCCGTTCCTGCAGGTATATGGAACGCAACGATCTTGGATGTATCGTATGTAAAATCATCAGTTATATCCGATTCGCTTCCCCATAACATGATCAGATCGGTAACAGCCACATTTATCTCCGAATCTCTGTGGTACTCAACCGCATTAAGAAGCACGTTGTCACCGTTACAGAAGCCTATCTGAACCGGCATTCCTCCGTACAGACTCTCTGCTACCTGTTTGGCTTCCGGACATGCCTCAAGCTCAGGCTGTGAAGGAACATAAACCACATCACCGTCGGGACAGGGCATGTTTCCCATCTCCCTTATGATGTTCGAGAAATCAATTCCTGTAATGACTTTTCCGTATTTCCTGAATTCAGGATCGTTTACACTTAATATCTTCACCTGTGGTCTCCTTTCATATGCTGAAAACAAAACAACATTATTTGTTTAATTACTAAACTAATTCCAATGCTAACACCTGAATATGCGGTTAGTCAATACTAACACAAGGCTCCGGCCATACTTTGGATTTTCAAAACAGTACACTGTCCTTAACGGTTCATCCTGCTTATCATATAGCTTCTATCAGTTCTTCAAGATCATTGTAATTTAATATTTCACCGAGCTTTCCGCGAAGCTTTGACGAACCGGGCAGACCCTGGGTATACCATGCCGCATGCTTCCGCATCTCTCTTATCCCTATATATTCACCCTTACATTCTATGAGCATCCCCGCATGCTCAAGTATCATATCTTTTCGTTCACGAACTGTCGGTCCTTCGTACTTAAGCCCTTCATCAGCCATTGAAAGTTCTTTGAATATCCAGGGATTACCCTGGCAGGCACGGCCTATCATGACTGCATCACAACCGGTCTGTTCGAGCATGGCCTGTGCTGAACCCGCATCGGTAACATCGCCGTTTCCGATAACGGGAATGCTTACAGCCTCCCTGACCTGCCTTATGATATCCCAGTCGGCTCTGCCCGAATAATACTGTTCTCTTGTCCTCCCATGTACCGCCACTGCGCTTGCACCGCTCTCCTGCGCTATATGTGCCATTTCAACCGCATTTACGTGTTCTTCATCAAAGCCTTTTCGTATCTTGACCGTTACCGGCTTATCTATCGCACGGACTACAGACTCAATTATCATTCCCGCCAGCACGGGATCCTTCATCAGTGCACTTCCCTCATGGTTGTTGACAACCTTCGGTACCGGACAGCCCATGTTTATATCAAGAAGCGCAAAAGGCCTGTCTTCTATATGTCTGGCCATATCTCCCATGATCCCCGGATCCGAGCCGAACAGCTGAAGCGAAACGACCTCCTCTTCATCCGATATCTCCATCAGCTCGTCCGTCTTCCGGTTATTGTAATAGATCGCCTTGGCACTGACCATTTCCATACAGGTCATCCCTGCTCCCATTCTTGTACATAAAACACGAAATGGCAGGTCACAAACCCCTGCCATTGGTGCCAAAATCCATCTGTTCTTAAGTGTAACGTCACCTATTCTTACCATATATTAGTCTGAGTCCTTCCAGTGTAAGATCTGCATTATATACATCGATAAGTTCAGTCTCATCTGATATGACACGTCCGAGTCCTCCGGTTGCCACTACCTTCATATCACCATATCCCGATTCCTTCTTCACACGTTTGATTATATATTCGGTCTGACCTATCTGACCGTACATAAGACCTGCCTGCATACTGGTTACCGTGTCCTGGGCAAGGATCGATTCGGGCTTGATTATCTCTATTTCGGGCAGCTTGGCAGCACCGTCCGACAATGCCTTTGATGCTATCCTGATTCCGGGAGCCGTTATCCCCGCAACAAAGTGTCCCTCATCCGTCACCAGATCGTACGTGGTAGCCGTTCCGAAATCAAGTACCAGAACAGGACCCCCGTACAGCTCATATGCCGCTACAGCATCCACTATCCTGTCCGATCCTATCTCTCTCGGATTCTTGGTAGCAACTTTGATCCCCGTGCGTGTTCCCGGACCGACAATAAGCGGCTCCTGCTTAAAGTACTTCACTATTCCGCTCGTCAGTGAATACATTACATCGGGAACAACACTTGCTATGATAACACCGTCAATGTCTCCAACCCTGTACCCCTGACGTTCTATAAGCTCCGAAAACATTACTCCGTACTCGTCGGATGTCCTTGGAAGCTTGGTCGTCAAACGGAATACTCCCCGTATTTTTTCACTTTCATAAAGCCCTATTGTGATATTTGTATTTCCCACATCAATTGTAAGCAGCATATAATTCTCCTTCATTCACTCAAAATAACTATTCAACAAGCAGCTCACCGGCATCCTGCCCCAGCACAAATACTTTGTAATAAAGAGTCAGGCTCTCCATCAGTTCCTGCTTCTTCCTCAGTATCTCCTTGACCAGAAGCCCCGAGCTGATCTCATCATAAAGAATGTCTTCCTCATCCGCATCGGTCTTAATACTCAGATTACCCTCTTCATCATACTCAAAGGTTATGACACCTCCGACCTCTTCGGTAAAAAGAACACACATTATATGCAGTTCATCCTTTATTGAATCCGGCAATCCTGCGAACTTCTCATTGAAATAGTATTTCTGCTCATATGCATTGGCACCGCACAGTACAGTTGTCTGTTCCATTGTATTCCTTTCATCAGGGTGACAGCCTCATATGGCAGATAACAGCCATAACAGCCATCAGTATCGAAAACACTCCGAAGGGTATGGCAAATCCGGATCTTGACCTTATCTTCTTAACACAGTTAAGCGCCGAAAGAACGGAACCGAATGCAAATATCTGCGTAAAGTACAGTCCGCTCCCTTCACCTATCGAGTTGAGGACAGCCATTATCAATATTCCCACAGCCAGTGCCGCATTGATAAAATCGATAATGAAGTCTCTTCCTCTCATTACATTTTTTATGTATACCCTGGTTTCCCTGTTCATATGATCACTCAACCCAAAGTAGCTGCCATAACAGCCTTGATCGTGTGCATGCGGTTCTCCGCCTCATCAAATATGACACGGGAATATTTCTCAAATACTTCATCTGTCACTTCCATCTCGGTAAGGTTGAACCTCTCGCCCATCTCCTTGCCGATAGTAGTCTTCAGATCATGGAAAGCAGGAAGACAATGCAGGAAGATAGCATCTTCCTTAGCCTGCTTCATTATATCCATGGTTACCTTATACGGGGTTAATTCACGTATACGCTCTTCCCACACCGCGTCAGGCTCACCCATCGAAACCCAAACATCTGTGTATATGATATCTGCATCCCGTGCAGCCTCATATGCGTCTTCCGAAAAATCAACAGAGCCTCCGCTTTCCTTACAGTATTCCCTGCACTCCTTAATAAGATCTTCATTTGGGAAATACTTTGCAGGTGCGGCCGCAACAAAATTCATTCCCATCTTGGAACAGGTTATCATAAGTGAGTTGCCCATGTTGTACCTTGCATCTCCCATATAAACCAGCTTCCGTCCCTCATATGATCCGAGATGTTCCTTTATCGTAAGCAGATCCGCAAGCATCTGTGTGGGATGATATTCATTGGTCAGTCCGTTCCATACGGGAACATCTGAATACCCGGCAAGCTCTTCAACGATCTCCTGACCGTAACCGCGATATTCAATACCGTCAAACATACGTGACAGCACCCGTGCCGTATCAGCGGTGCTTTCCTTCTTGCCTATCTGTGAACTGGCGGGCTCAAGGTAGGTTGTACCTATACCCATATCATGAGCAGCCACTTCGAATGAACAGCGTGTCCTTGTACTGGTCTTTTCAAATATCAGCGCTATATTCTTCCCCGTATACATACGGTCGAATATTCCCTGCTTCTTCTTGGCCTTAAGCTCGGCGGCAAGATCCAGAAATTCCAGTATCTCTTCCTTTGTAAAATCCTTAAGTGTAAGAAAATCCCTTCCCTTTAAGCTCATGATATATGCCTTTCGTTAATAAACAAAGTGTTATCTGTAAATACAGTTCTAAAAATTAAGGTAACTATTCAGAACAGGCTCAAAATACTTCGTATTTTTCGCTGTTTTGGATTCATCCAATACATAAATTTATAAAATACAGTTCTTACAAGCAAGCTTGACGCCCTGTATTTTAAAATTTATGTGCTGTTCTGAATAGTTACAAAT
>JAEEHY010000005.1 GCA_016281085.1 Lachnospiraceae bacterium | reverse complement strand
TTTATGATTTCGGCTACGCTCCGTCCTGTAGCTTTGGCCTTGGTTGAGAGGATCACACGGTGGTTGGTTACCGCATATATGACCTTGTGGATGTCTTCGGGAACTACATAATCACGTCCGTTAAAGCAGGCATTGGCGCGGGCCATTTTGAGAAGTGCGATCGAACCGCGGGGTGAAATACCCTGGATGAGCAGGTCGGTATTTCTGGTGACTTCACTGAGAGATACGATATAGTCGCATATACTGTCCGAAGCATGTATCTGTGTGGTCTGTTCCTGCAGCCGTATAAGCCGGTCGGCATCCATGACAGTGTTCACGGAATCGATCGAATCAAATGAATGCCCCTTCAGTATTTCCGTTGCTGCAGCATGTCCGGGATATCCCAGTGTCAGCCTTACAAAGAAACGATCCAGCTGGGAATCGGGAAGCTTCTGTGTTCCCGATGCACCGATGGGATTCTGTGTTGCGATAACGAAAAAAGGAGGCTTAAGCCTGTAGGTGGTGGACTCGACCGTGACTTTCCGCTCCTCCATAACCTCAAGAAGAGCAGCCTGTGTTTTCGGAGAAGTCCTGTTTATTTCATCCGCAAGAAACAGGTTGGTAAATACCGAACCGGGACGGAAGGAAAAATCATTTTTTTCACGGTCGTACATTGAAAATCCGAGTATATCACTGGGTAATACATCGGGCGTGAACTGCATACGTCTGTAGCCTATACCGAGCGATCTTGACAGGGCCACGGCAAGAGTGGTCTTTCCCACTCCGGGGATGTCCTCGAGCAGAATATGACCGCCCGCAAGGAGCGTGCACAGAACCATATCTATAACGTCTTCTTTACCTCTTAAAACCTTACATATCTCATTTTTGACTGCCAAAAGATCGCTGTTCATATCAGTCTCCGTATGTTAATGCTTGCATAAAAACAGTATATTGGATAGAATCTATGTGTTGCAGAGTCAATCGCCATTAAATTATATCACATTATATATGGGATGTCACTAAACTTGGTCTGCAACAAAAGAGGATAAATATGTCGGAAAACGGAAACAGGGTACTTAAGAGCGGAATATGGTATACGGTGTCAAGTGTTGCGATAAGGGCAGTTTCAATAATCACAAGCCCTATCTATACCGGCATGCTTACGACTGACAATTACGGACGTGCCAATATCTTTAACTCTTACGTGGAATTGTTCAATATAATAACCTGCCTGTGTGTTGTGTACAGTATCGGGCGTGCTAAGATAGATTACAGGGAAAAATTTGATGAGTATGTATCCGCACTGCAGGGCTTATCGAGTTCTTTTGCCTTTGCGGTATTTGTCATCGCGATGATATTCAGGGAGCAGATATCCGGGATCATAAAATATGAAGTGCCTCTTGTGGCTGCGTTGTTCGCGTATCTTGTGATATTTCCTTCAGTGCAGTACATGCAGGAGAAATGCAGGTTTGAATATAAATACAGGGAAAACATTGCGATATCCTTATTTACCTGCATTGGAACGGTAGTACTTTCTATCGCTCTTATGTATCTTTTCAATGATGAGAGATATATAGGTAAGATCCTTGGTACCATACTTCCGACCTTTATGATGGGAATTGTGTTTTACATAAGGATACTCAGAAAGGGAAAGGTGTTCTTTAATGCCAAATACTGGAGGTATGCATTAAGGATAGGTATTCCGATGATCCCTCATGCGTTTGCCCTTGTGGTTCTGGCCCAGATTGACAGGATAATGATCAAGAATATCTGCTCGGATGCTGATGCGGGGCTGTATACGTACGGATACAGCATAGCGACGATATTATCGATCTTCACCAATGCGATAGGTCAGGCATGGCTTCCATGGCTTAATGAACGGCTCGATGCCGGTGACAGGACAAGGATAAGGAGCATGCAGAAGAAGCTTGTACTGCTTGGATGTTTCCTGACACTCGGGTTTATAACAGTGGCACCCGAAGCGCTTATGATCCTTGCTCCGAGAGGAAGAGCTTACTGGGTGGCCAAGTGGGTTATCCCGCCGGTTGCACTGGGAACGCTGGCACAGTATTTCTATACCAATTATGTTAATGTAGAGCTGTTTTACAAGAAGACTCCGATCATTGCAATGAGCTCGATAATGGCGGCTGTGGTTAATTATATACTGAATTATCTTATGCTCCCAAGGTTCGGATATATCGCAGCGGCTTATACGACTCTTGTAAGCTATGCACTGCTTATGGTCTTCCATTATGTTGCGGTCAATCATGTGCTTAAGGAGAGAGTATATGCCAATATGTTCATGTTTACGGCGATGGTGATAAGTGGCGCGCTCGGTATAGCAATGTGTGTTCTGTACCGTGACGGAGTTCGGATGGCTGTGTTAAGATACTGTGTGGCAGCAGTTGCTCTTACGGCATTTGTGATCGTAAGGAGAAATGATGCGAAGATGCTTACTGACTATATCAGGAAACGTCTCGGACGCGGATAGAGGCGATTTCTGCATGCGATTGACTAAAACAGCGGTGTTATATATAATGAAAGGATAAGTTGAGGTTAAG
>JAEEHY010000333.1 GCA_016281085.1 Lachnospiraceae bacterium | reverse complement strand
TGAAGATAAATACTGTTCAGATAACGGAAGGCCAAGCATAGACCCTGTAGTTCTTATAAAAATCCCGTTTATCCAGTATTTATACGGTATAAGAAGTATGCGTCAGACGATCAAAGAAATAGAGGTTAATGTTGCTTACCGCTGGTTCCTTGGTCTGGAAATGTACGATACGGTACCACACTTCTCGACTTTTGGAAAAAACTATACAAGACGCTTCAAGGACACCGATCTTTTCGAACAGATATTTTCAAAGATACTTGAAGATTGTTATAAATGGGGACTGGTTGATCCCTCGGAGGTTTTTGTTGATGCCACCCACATAAAGGCTCGGGCCAATAACAAAAAAATGAGGAAACGCGTTGCCAAGGAAGAAGCCCTTTTCTACGAAGATCTGTTAAAGAAAGAGATCAATCAGGACAGAGCTGATCACGGTAAAAAGCTCCTCAAAGAACATGATGATCACAATGACAACTGCCCACCGCCCGGTGGTACTTTCGGAGGGAAGGAAATCAAAGAAAGCACAAGTGATCCGGATAGCGGATGGTTCCATAAAGGAGAGCACAAACAGGTCTTTGCATACTCAGTTGAAACTGCATGTGATAAGAATGGATGGGTTCTTGGATACACAGTGAGCCCCGGCAACCTGCATGACAGTAGAACATTTAAGGGATTGTATGACAAGATAAAGGACGTACGTATTGAAACGCTGATAGCGGATGCAGGATATAAAACTCCCGCCATTGCCAAACTGCTGATTGATGATGGGGTCGCGCCATTATTCCCATATAAGGTGCCAATGACCAAAAAAGGGTTCTTCAAAAAATACGAGTACGTATACGATGAATACTATGATTGTTATATATGCCCAAACGACCAGATCCTGAAGTATAGCACAACAAACAGAGAAGGATACAGAGAATACAAAAGCTGCAAAAAAATCTGTACTGATTGCCAATACTTGAATCAATGCACTGAAAGCAAAAACCATGTAAAAGTTATCAACAGACATATATGGGAAGATTACATGGAACAATGCGAAGATATCAGACACACCAAGGGTATGAGCGAGTTATATAAACTCCGAAAAGAGACTATAGAGAGATTGTTCGGAACCGCAAAAGAAAACCATGGATTTAGATACACGCAGATGTATGGCAAAGCTCGGATGGAAATGAAAGTCGGGCTAACATATGCATGCCTAAATCTAAAGAAGTTAGCAAAGATACTACATAGAAGAGGAATAACAGAACCAGATAACCGACTGTTTTCTCATTGTTTTATGGCCGCATGATATAATTATGCGAAAATAAGAAAAGCGGGTGGGAAACCAAGAGTTTCACACCCACTTTGTCTACAGTCTGAGAAGAGCTGTCTTATGACAGCTCTTCTTTTATTGCATTCAGTAAGTCGTTATATTCTTCAAAGGCCTTATATTGAGGGTAATCTTTTTTTATCTGTTCCGTGCTTCTGAACAGAAAGCCTGCTTTTCCTGCCTGTATCATCCCGAGGTCATTGAAGCTGTCTCCTGCTGCGATCGTCTCATAACCGATTGACTGAAGAGCTTTGACTGTTGTGAGCTTGGATTTTTCACAACGCATTCTGTAGCCTGTTATCTCACCATTGTCTGCTACTTCGAGAGTATTACAGAATAGCGTGGGCCAGCCTAACTTCTTCATGAGGGGCGAAGCGAACTGTGTAAAGGTATCGCTTAATATTATGACCTGTGTCAGGCTTCTGAGTTCGTCGAGGAATTCCTTTGCTCCGGGGAAAGGGTCTATCGTTGCGATGGTATTCTGTATCTCTTTGAGCCCGAGGTTGTGTTCCTTAAGGATTCCTATGCGGTATTTCATCAGCTTATCATAATCGGGTTCATCCCTGGTTGTCTTTCTTAACTCCGGAATACCGGTGGCTTCCGAGAATGCGATCCATATTTCAGGAACGAGTACACCTTCCATATCCAAACATACGATTTCCATTATGTGTGTCCTCCGTTTTGTTGAGATTCCTGTTTATTTTACTTTACGGGGGTCTGATAGTCAAGGATGGCTCATGAGATCATGCCACTTCATTTGAGCAGCCGCCGGGATTGCCCCGAATCAGCCACATCTACTCATCCTCCTCAGCTGTCGTTTCACTAAGACATGCCATTTAATCCGGCTGATGAGTACGGAACCGGTTCACATGAGGCATCCATGCCTCGTGTTCACCTGCCTTCGCCATCCGGGCTCAGGCAATTCAATCGCAGATTGTATATACCATGTAAGTTAAGGAATGAGGACGAGCATGTGAGCATGACATTTCCATAAGCAAACAGTCAGGCATGGAACGCAGTCAAGATCCACTGCTTACGCAGACTTGGCACACGAGATATGAAAATTTCGTTGGTTGAATATCTCGTGTGCCTGGCCGTAGTAGCAGTTAGCTTGACGGAGTGGGCCGTGTTTGTGTTGGAAGTGGCATGCTCACATGCGGACTAAGTTATATATAAACAGTAACGAACAGAAGCAAACAGGAAAGAAACAAAAAAGATATATTACAAAGACCGGATTAAATGATATACTATAGTAACAGGGGAGTGATCTTCGCAAAGACGCGGATTTCATGGAGGCGTATATGTACGATCGGCATAATCCTATAATAAAATGGTATCAATATGATCATACAAAGCTATATAAGACCGCAGAGTCAGAAGAAAGCACACAGGAGACCGGAGACGGAAGCGCTGCGGAGACAGCCGGTACAGAACAGTCGTCCGGCAGTCCCACGGGTGATGCCGCTATGGATGACGAGGTAGCACGCATCATGGCGCAGTTTGCAGATGCAAAACAGAACAGTGTGGATGATGTATTTGCTGCAATGGCCGCGGAAAACAGTGCAGACACCAATACGGATAGCAGCAGTACGAGTCCGACGGGGGATCCCTCCATGGATGATGAAGTAGCCCGTATCATGGCGCAGTTTTCAGGGGCGAAGCAGAACAATGTAGATGATGTTTTTGCCATGATGGCAGCAGAGGTAAACGGAACGGAAGAGCCCGGTGCAGGGGGGTCCGCTTCTGCAGATGACGATCAGGAGGCTCTGCTTGCTTCCATTCTTAAACCGAAGCAGAGTACAGTGGACGATCTTGTGGCAAAAGCAAGAGAAGGAAATTAAAAATACAAAGGCAGGATAAAAAATGCACGACAGATTAACACAGTCAGATATTAAGAAAATGGAGGAAGAAGCAGAATACAGAAAGGTAACCCTGCGTCCTCAGTTGCTGGAACATGTTAAAGAAGCAAGAGCTCAGGGAGATCTTTCGGAGAACTTTGAATACAAGGCGGCAAAGCAGGAGAAGAACAGGAATGAGAGCCGTATACGATATCTTGAGAGAATGATTAAATCAGCCGTAGTTATAGATGACAGTTCCAAAGAAGATGAAATAGGTATCAATAATATGGTGACGGTTGAATTCGAGGACGATCATTCACAGGAGAAGTATAAGATCGTAACCACCGTACGTGCCAATTCACTTAACGGACTTATAAGCATAGAATCGCCGCTTGGAAAGGCGCTTATGCATCACAAGCTCGGAGACAGGATATTGGTGCAGGTGGATGACAGCATATCTTACTATGTTATAGTTAAGGATATTGATAAGACAACGGATGACAGTCAGGACGAACTGAATTCATATTAGGTTTACATAATGCAAAAAGACGAAATTATAATCACAAACGCAATAGTACATATTCTGGAAACGGAAGTAGGCATGCCGATCCTCTCAGAGTACGTGCTTGAAAGGCATGAGGAGCTTAATGATCTGCTGCGAAGCCATATCTACAGAGTGGCAGCAGGCGATGATCTTAAGTCATGTGTATTCAGGGAAGGAAACGATTCTGAGCCGCATATGGATGGAAGCGGCACGGATATCAATGAGGCTTCAGACAGGAACAGCATAGACTATGCTGAGGATCCGGATTACGGAACAGGACATGATGACGGAAGAAGCTATGAACATCAGGGAATGTATGACCTTGTGAGGAACTTCGATGAGAATGATTTTATCGGATTCAGTAAGGGGGCGGCTGTAAGGCTTTATGATATAATGCTGGCCAATCCTGATATTCCTTCTGCGGATTTCTGTGTTGTGGCTTTTCAGAATGAAGGGAATCAGTATCTTGCAATGCTTAAGATGAATTACAAGGACAGCTTTATCCATATGACACAGAATGCAGATGACGGCAGTAATTACAATGCCATTATTATGCAGCGCGCAACCCTGCCTGCTGCGGGATCCAGATTATCTGAGGCCGTAATTATAGATCTGTCCGATTATTCAATACGGATAGTCGAGAAGAAGTATGAGGTTAACGGCGTTAAGACCAATTATCTTTCCGAGCTTTACCTTGACTGTCATGCGCGTATGTCGCAGAAGACAAGGATGAAGATCGTGGAGAAGGCCGTAGACCAGATCAATCATAAGTATTTCGAGGATAATATCGGGAAGCAGCTTGAGACCAAGGCTGTTATTGAACAGCAGATAAGGGAAGAAGGGGCAGTGACTCCTTCTGTTATCGGTGATAAATTGTATGATGAATATCCTACGGTTAAGGAGGAATTCACACAGAAGCTTGAAAAGTACAATATGGCTGATGAAGAGGTGCGTCCGCAGGCTGAAGCCACGGTAAGGAAATTCCGGAAGCAGTATCTTAAGACAGATACGGGTATTGAAATAAATATTCCGATGGATGAATACAATAATAATGATAATGTTGAATTCATAACCAATCCGGATGGAACCATATCGATCATGATCAAGAATATAAGCAGGCTTATGTCGAAATAAGATTATGTTGTGCGATATACCCACCTGATGGTATAATCAAATAAGACGTATCTGTACCGTTAGTCCAAACCGCGGCCGGATCGGGGGATCATCATTGATCCCGCTTAACAGAAAATGATTAACAGGAGGTATCAAATGGCTGAACTGGTATTAACAAGTGATAATTTTGAAGCAGAAGTAATTAAATCGGATATACCCGTACTGGTGGATTTCTGGGCACCTTGGTGCGGTCCCTGTAAGATGGCAGGTCCCATAATAAGCGAGATAGCAGAGGAATATGACGGACAGTTCAAGGTAGGTAAGGTAAATGTTGATGAAGAAGATGAGCTTTCCGGACAATATGGTGTAATGAGTATCCCTACTGTCATAGCATTTGAGAACGGCCAGGTAAAGAATAAGGCTATAGGCCTTAAGAGCAAGCAGGAATATGTGGCGCTTGTAAAGGGATAAGAAGCGGAAATGAATAAACGCAATTATCAAAAAGAGCTTGATAAGGTAATAGAAGGTCTGACTAACAGACCTTCTTTGCTTCTGCACAGCTGTTGCGCACCGTGCAGCTCATATGTGCTGACATATTTAAAGCAGTATTTTGATATCACAGTCCTGTATTATAATCCTAATATCTATCCGCCGGAGGAATGGGGCAAAAGAGCTGCGGAACAGAAGCGGCTTATAGACGCTCTGAACAGGAAGGCCTCAGATGAGCGGGCGGATCGGGGAACTGAGGATTACCCGGATGCACAAGCCGGTATGATAAGGTTTATATGCGGGGAATATGATCCGCGGATCTTTTATGATATGGCCAAAGGACTCGAAGATGTTCCCGAGGGTGGGGAAAGATGCTTTAAGTGTTATGAGCTAAGGCTGCGTGAGGCGGCGGAATATGCACATGACGGAGGTTATGATTACTTTACGACCACTCTTTCAATAAGTCCTCTTAAGAACGCGGAGAAAATAAATGAGATCGGGGAGAAGCTGTCAGTGGAATACGGGGTTAAGCATCTCTCTTCGGATTTCAAAAAACGAAACGGATACAAAATTTCCTGTGAACTTAGCAAAGAATATGACCTGTACAGGCAGGACTACTGCGGCTGTGTATATTCAAGGCAGGAGAGGCAGAAGAGGCAAGAGAAGACTCCGGAGAAGAGAATATGAAAAAAGATACAATGACTGCCAATAAAAGTAAACAGAAAAGTCATAAGCGGATAAAGCCGGTGTATATAAGGGTATGCATCAGTACCATTATATTATCTTTTTTGTTTATCACCTCCGGATGCTCTGAGCTTAAGGAAAGTATAAATATTCTTTCGGGAAAAGAAAGCGATGGACTGAAATCAGAGGATACTTTTGTGGGAACTGATACGGATGGCGGAAATGGGGAATCCACACAGGATAACGGAGAAGTATTTGCAAATACGAGTGAGAAAGCAGGCACGGATGGAGCCGAGGCTGTGACAGATGAAGGAAAGCAGGATCCTGAGAAAAATAAGGAAGAGGATTCTCTGTATGCCGCGCTTTCGTCTGAGAGCGGACTGGGAGACGGTGCGATAGCAGGTGCCGCAATAAATATTTATACCATAAACGACGGGCGTCTGATGGATATAGTGCATAAACATTTCAATGCGGTAACCCTCGAGAATGAACTTAAGATGGACTGCATGTTCGGGTACAGTAACGCCGTATGCCCCGCGGGAAGCCTTCATGAGGAGGAGCTAAACGGTGAAATGATTACTGTTCCTACTCTTGACCATTCGAAACCGGATGCGATGCTTGACAGGATCCTTGAATGGAACACGGCACACCCCGACAGGGTTATTAAGGTAAGGGGACATGTGCTTGTGTGGCATTCCATGGCTCCGGAATGGTTCTTTCATGAGGATTATGATGCATCGAAAGATTATGTGTCCAAGGAGACCATGGACAGGCGCCTTGAATGGTATATCAAGTCCATGCTTGAGTATTATATAGGAGAGGGCAGCAGATATAACGGACTCTTCTACGGATGGGATGTTGTCAATGAGGCTGTAAGCGATGCTTCGGGTACATACAGAAAGGATACGGAAGCAGGTAACGACAGTCTTACCGATCCGGTCCATACCATCAAATCAAGCTGGTGGCATGTATATAAGAGCAACGAATTTATAATAAATGCCTTCAGATATGCCAATAAATATGCTTCGCCCGAGGTGGATCTTTATTACAACGATTATAATGAATGCATGGAAAGTAAGATGAAGGGCATAATCAGTCTCATACAGGATGTGAAGGATGCGCCGGGTACAAGGATAGACGGTTTCGGCATGCAGGGGCACTACTGTGTGAACAAGCCCACTCCCGAACAGTTTGACAAAGCGGTACGGGCATATGGCGGGATTGTGGATAAAGTTATGTTAACCGAACTTGATCTGAGGGCAGAGAAGGAGACAGGGGACTCGGAGGAAGAGATAAGAGAGGCTTATGAGGAGCAGGCAGAGTATCTGAAAGAATTATATGATGTACTCAAAAAGGCCCGTGCAGATGGAATAAAGACAGGCGGCATAACAACGTGGGGAGTTATTGACAGAAATTCATGGCTCCAGACATTTAATCCCGCAGGCGGGGGCGCGGACGGAAAGATTAAGCAGTATCCGCTTCTTTTTGACAGTAATTACGAACCCAAGCCTGCACTGTACTCGTTCATGGACAACTGAACACAGAATATGTTATAATATTATTCCCACAGACTCTGTTTTGAAACAGGTATGCTCTGTGAATACGGCATTTAGAATCCGGACAGAGGAGGTGCGTATGGCCGATCCCCAAAACACCGACAACAGGTTTGAAGAAGCATTTGTCCAGAACTTTCTGGGCGGAGCTTTTGTTTATAGTGCCGATAAGGATCACAGGCTTCTGTATGTCAGTGATAATCTGATCAGACTGTTTGATTGTGCAGATATCGATGAATTCATGACATATACGGGAGGCAGTTTTGACGGCATTATCCATGATCCTTCTCCTGATGTAATAGGCAGGGAAATAAAGATGTATCTTAAGGAGTCACCTGCAGACTCCGGATATGTTTTCTTTAATATAAAATCAGCCAAGGGTAATATCCACCGGGTCGTAAATCATTGGACACTTGTTCATGATGATGAAGCGGGGGATATTTTTTATGCGTATTTATTCCTCCACAGCAGGGATAATGCAGGAGTGGATTATGACGGTATCACCGGGCTTTTGGGCAAGTCGAGATTCGACAGATATGCAAATGATCTTGGACGTGGACGTTCGGATTCGGATGGGACCGAATATGCGATAATATATGTTAATCTTGTGAATTTCAAACGTCTTAATATTGAAAACGGAGTGGCAAAAGGAGATGAATGCTTAAGGGTTATCTCGAAGATATTGACCAAATGCTTTGAGAATTCCTTCGTGGCGAGGATTTCCGATGATCATTTTGCCGTTTTTTCGGAATATGACGGAGTGGTAACCAAGGCATCCAATGCGGAACACATCTTCTATGATACCTTTGGAAATGAATTCAGTGTTATCTGTAAAATGGGTATATACAGGTTTGTGCAGAGCAATGATTTCGATGTGGAATCGGCACTGTCATGTGCCAAGATCGCCTGCGATCATATCAAGCATGACAAGAACAATGATATAGCCGAATATTCGAGCGAACTTGCCGAGAAGATAAGGACGGTTGAACACGTATCGGAGAAGATAGACGAGGCAATAGAGAAGGAATGGCTGAAGGTATATTTCCAGCCGGTAGTCAGAACGCTTACGGGTAAGCTGTGCGGTATGGAATCACTCATACGGTGGATAGATCCGGAGCTTGGCTTCCTGCCTCCGGACAGATTTATAGGCGCGCTTGAGAATGCGAGAACGATCCATAAGCTGGATTCCTTTGTTGTCCGCAAGGTGTGCGCATGCCTTCGGGAGAGAATGGATGAAGGGAAGCCGGTCGTACCGGTATCGGTGAACTTCTCAAGGCTTGATTTCGTGCTCTGCGATATGCTTGAGGTAGTTGAAGCGGCAGTTGCGAAATACAGAATCCCGAAGGATCATATTCATATAGAGATAACCGAGAGCATGATAGCATCCGATGAGAAGCTTATGACGAAGGTGATCGAGGATTTCACGGGAGCCGGATATGAGATATGGATGGATGACTTCGGAAGCGGATATTCATCGCTCACAGTTCTGAAGGGCTTCAAGTTCGATCTGCTGAAGATGGACATGAACTTTCTGTCTCCGTTTACCGAGAAGTCCAAGAGCATAATGAGATCTGTTGTATCCATGGCCAAGGATATAGGGATGCGGACCCTTGCCGAGGGAGTGGAGACAAAGGAGCAGCTGGAATTCCTAAAGGATATCGGCTGTGGAAGGATCCAGGGATATTATTACGGCAAGCCTGAGCCCATTGATGATGTATTTAAGCATCTCAGCAAGAAAGGTATCGAAACTGAGGGTATCGAGTGGCAGGAATTTTATGATATTGCGGGTTTTCATGCAAGACTTACGGATGTTCCGCTTGAGATAATTGAGGATGACGGTACGGAGTTTAAAACACTGTTTATGAACCAAAGCTACCGTGCACAGGTATTTACAGATCCTAACATGACTCTTGAAGAAATAGACAGATATACATATAAGAGCGGCTCTCCGCTGATTAAGAAGTATCAGGAATTTGCCCATATAACAGAGAGGTCGGGTGTCCCTGAAACCTTCTATTATACAGTAGGCGGGAGCTATCTGTGTCTTACCGTTCAGTCAATAGCTGAGAACAGAGGTCACCACATCATTAAGGGATCGATCGTAAATCTGTCACTTGACAGCAAGCCGGATGACAGGCTTAAGATGGATACAATGCTAAAGGAGCTGAATCTTCTGTTCGAAACAGTACAGGCAGTGAATTTAAGCGAGAACACTATTATGCCTTTGCTTGGAGGCTTCAAATATGTGGACAGGGATGCAATAGAAACCCGTGATCTGCAGAAGAGTATAGAATACTTTGCAGACAATATGGTTCCCGAACCGGAAAAAGAAAGATGCGTTGAATTCCTGAAATCATCAACACTGGCCGGCAGGGTAGAAGAGTCCGGAGAAGGTTATATAGCGGATGTTTTCAATATTAAGCAGGCAGATGGGGTATACAGAAAATGTGAAGCCTTTATCATGATGATCCCGGATACCGGGGCAAACGAATATTTATTCTGTGTTAAGAAATGTATTGAGAAACGAACAGATATTTAATCTGCGGATCGTGAATAGCAAAAGAGTGGAATTTACCTTGTTATACCTTGTAATACAGAGACTTTAAATGAATAAAACAGAGAAGGAGCGTGGGAGTTATGGTGCTTTATGTAAACTGCAATGCGGTAAGAAACGGTGACGGAACCAAAGAGAAACCCTTTAAGAGGATTGGAGCTGCGGCTGATATTGCCATGCCGGGTGATGAGGTTATTGTCGCTCCCGGTATATACCGTGAGGATGTAAATCCCATTAATGCCGGAAAAGAAAACAGCAGGATAGTATACCGTTCAGAGAGGCCGCTTGAGGCAGTAATAACCGGAGCGGACAGGTTCGATACATGGGAGCTTTATGAAGGTGATACATGGAAGCTTACGGTTCCTAATTCATATTTCGGAGCTTATAACCCGTATACGACCCTTGTAAGCGGTGACTGGCTTAATATAACCGTTCCTGTGCATACGGGAGAGGTGTTCATTAACGGCAAATCCATGTATGAAAAGGACAGTCTTGACAAGGTGCTTGATCCTGAGTTCTTTGATGCTTCATGGGATCGTGATTTTACCAAACATACATGGTTTACCTGTCAGTCGGAAGACTCGGATGAGACTGTGATATACGCTAATTTTCAGGGGAAGGATCCCAATAAGGAGTGCGTTGAGATAAACGTACGTCCACATTGCTTCTGGCCGGTTTGTGAGCATGTTGATTACATTACATTAAGCGGCTTTACCGTTACCAAGTCTGCTACGCAATGGGCACCCCCCACCGCGCTTCAGGAAGGAATGATAGGTCCGCACTGGTCCAAGGGCTGGATAATAGAGGATTGTGATATCTCGGAATCCAAGTGCTCGGGAATATCGCTTGGCAAGTACAGGCAGCAGGGCAATGATAACAAGTGGCTTAAGTATAAATACAAGGACGGAGCCCAGACCCAGCGTGACTGTTCCTTCATAGCCCAGCTTGACGGATGGAGCAAAGAGACGATAGGTTCACATATTGTAAGGAACTGTAATATCCATGACTGTGGGCAGACGGGAATAGTCGGCAATCTCGGATGTGTATTCTCGGTTATTGAGAATAACCATATACATCATATAAACAATAAGAGAAATCTCGCGGGTGCCGAGATAGGCGGAATTAAGTTCCATGCTGCGATTGATGTGATAATAAGGAATAATCATTTCCATGACTGCGTGAGGGGAATATGGCTTGACTGGCAGTGTCAGGGAACCAGAGTCTCTTCCAATCTCTTCCATGATAACTGTATGTCAAGGGATCATCTTCTTAAGCCCGAATTTATGGATGGCCTTGGAATGGGTGAGGATCTGTGGATTGAGATAGCCCACGGTCCCACTCTTGTAGATAATAATATTATGCTGTCTGAGCGCTGTGTACGTATACCCGCTCAGGGAGTTGCATTTGTACACAATCTGTTCTACGGCTCTGTTTGCGGAGTAGGACGCGGTGTGCTAAACGGGACGGCAGAATATCCGTCGCCGAGATATACTCCTATCCATAAGCCGCACAGTACGTCTATCACAGGTGTAATGACTGTGCTTCACGGAGATGTCAGGTTCTATAACAACATATTTGTACAGCCCAAGGTAAGGCAGGGAATGATCGATATCTGTGATGGCGGAGGACTGGACGGAAAGAACCCGGATCCCGAGGAATTCAGGATATCGGAAAAACTACCGGTGGTTAACGTGACAGGGAAGTATGAGTGGGATGAAATGAACCTCGTTGCGGGAACGGTACGATACAGCGGATATATGAAGGAGGATGAATGGAAGTCATGCTTTGAAGGCTACGGCGGAGAAGGTTCATCCCTGTCGCGCGAAAGGTTCTACATACCGCTTCCCGTATGGACGGGCGGAAATGTTTTCTTTAATGGTGCAAAGCCATGCGATATTGAGGAGGATTATACGGTTGATACCGAGCATGAGATCAGTATCGAATTAAAGAATGAAGACGGGAAATATACTGTTGAGACAAATGTGGCGCAGTATCTTCCCGAGGCTAAGCTTATATGTTCGGATACGCTCGGTGAAGCTTTCGAACCGGAGGAACGCTTCGAGAATCCCGACGGAAACGATATCATATTTGATACCGATTATAACGGTGCGAAGAGGGAAGGCAGGATAGTGGCCGGGCCGTTCGTGTAAATGCGGATAAATCATTTGCTTTGCAGTAACAGGGGGAATTGCAATGGGGATATACCTTAATCCGGAAGCCGGAGCTTTTGAAAAAGTATTAAACTCAAATATTTATGTCGATATCCAATAAGGCCATAAAACAGATAATAGATGAAAAGTATGCTGAAGATATCCCCGGTTATGAGCAGATACTTTGTTATGGGGCAGAATTTTACCGGAAACAAGCCAAGGTTAAGCTTTAATGACAAGAATAACAAAGGTAACCTGACATTTGGATATTTATATCTTGACATAAATGACAAATAATTTGACATAAAACACAAAATATATCTTGACAAATAAACCTGTCTGCGGTACAAATGTAACATGACATATTGTTTCATTTGTACCGCAGATTTTTTTGGGCGGTAAGTGTAAAGGAGAGCTAAATGAAATACGTCGACGTTCATGAGGCTGCCGTTAAATGGGATATGACAGAAAGGCGCATCACCATGCTGTGTCGCGACGGTAAGATAGGCGGTGCGAAGAAGGAAGGGAAGCTGTGGCTGATCCCCGAAGATGCCGCAAGACCATATGACGGCAGGACCAAGGAAGCAAGAAACAGTGATCCCGGTTCGGGAAAAAAGGAGAAAAGAACTATGGGAAAATACTTTGGAACAGATGGATTCCGCGGCAAGGCAGGTGTAGTGCTTACTGCGGAGCATGCATTCAAGATCGGTCAGTTCCTCGGATGGTATTACAGCAAGGAAAGACCGGCTAAGATCGTGATAGGCAAGGATACAAGGCGTTCGTCATATATGTATGAGAATGCTTTATCTGCCGGGATCACATCAACTGGCGGATTTTCATATCTGCTTCATGTAACGACCACTCCCTGTGTAAGCTATATAACAAGAACAGAGGGCTTTGACTGCGGTATAATGATTTCTGCAAGCCATAATCCCTTCTTTGATAACGGTATCAAGCTTCTCAACGGCGAGGGTGAGAAGATGGAGGATGAGGTTCAGGACATGGTGGAGCGCTACATTGACGGTGAGCTTGAAGGTGTCACTGAAGCTACTGACGACAAGATCGGACAGACTATTGATTTCTACTCAGGGCGTAACAGATACATAGGGTATCTTACCTCGATAGCTCCGGTATCCTTTGAGAACCGTAAGGTGGCTCTTGACTGCGCAAACGGAAGCTCATGGATGATCGGACGTGCCGTATTTGATGCGCTCGGAGCCAAGAACTATGTTATGAACAATACTCCGGACGGCGTGAATATCAACATGAATGCCGGATCGACTCATATCGAAGGCCTTCAGAAATACGTTCGTGAGAACAAGGTCGATGTAGGCTTTGCGTTCGACGGCGATGCGGACAGATGTCTTGCGGTTGACGAGTATGGTGATGTAGTCAATGGCGACATGATAATGTATATCTGTGCAAAGCATTTAAAGAATAAGGGAATGCTTCCGAGCAATACCGTTGTAACGACGGTTATGTCGAATTTCGGACTTTACAAGGCATTTGACAATATCGGGATCAATTATGAGAAGACCAAGGTAGGCGACAGATATGTTTATGAGAACATGAAGGAGAATAACCATATGCTCGGCGGGGAACAGTCCGGACATGTGATCTTCAGAAAATACGCTCATACCGGAGACGGACTGGTAACTGCCATCATGCTGATGACTGTTATGGTGGAAACGCAGCTTCCGCTTTCCGTGCTCGCGTCCGAGGTTAAGATGTATCCCCAGGTGCTTAAGAATGTAGAGGTGGACGATAAGGAAAAGACGCTTGACGATCCTGCGGTTAAGAAGTCCGTGGATGATACAACGGCATATCTTGGCAATGACGGACGCGTGCTTCTGCGTGCATCCGGTACAGAACCCGTGCTGCGCGTTATGTCTGAGGCTGCTACTTATAAGGACTGTGAGAAGTGTGTTGACGAGATAATCGATGCGATGAAAGCATCCGGACATCTCATCAAGGTACGTGGGTAGTGAATAGGTATTATGATAACAGAGAATGGTCATTAGGAGGAATGATATGAAGCTGGCTATAAGTGATCTTTATGATCTTACACACACAAAGGCTGCGGACTATCTTAAGCAGTTCACATATCCGTGGGAAGCTCTTGAGGGTATTAAGGATCTTATACTTGAGATCGGAAAGGGACTGGATCCCGAGGAATACGATCATCCCGAGGAGGATGTCTGGATAGCAAAGGATGCGAAGCGTTATCCCAACAATTATATCGGCGGTCCCTGCATAATAGGACATAAGACAGAGGTCCGTCCGGGTGCCTTCATAAGAGGCTCGGCACTGGTAGGAGATAACTGTGTTGTAGGGAATTCCACAGAGCTTAAGAACGTTATCCTGTTCGATAATGTTCAGGTTCCCCACTACAATTATGTAGGTGATTCGATATTGGGTTACAAGGCTCATATGGGAGCAGGCTCTATTACGAGTAACGTAAAATCAGATAAACAGCTTGTTGTGATCAAGAACGAAGGCGAGCTTCTTGAGACAGGACGCAAGAAGGTCGGAGCACTTGTTGGAGACGGAGTGGAGGTCGGCTGCAATACGGTTCTTAATCCGGGAACGGTCATCGGAAAGAATTCCAATGTATATCCTGTTTCGTGTGTTCGCGGTGTTATCCCGCACAACAGCATATACAAGGAAGCCAAGAAGATAGTGGTTAAGTGGAAGTAGTTTATCAGTATATATGAATCTTCGAAAAAACTGCAGGTTGGAACCGGCTGCAGATGAGATCAGGATTAAGTTAAGAAAATTTTAAAGACAGAGGACAAAGGATTAAAAAGGAGAAAAATATGAAGGTTATAGTAGCGGATACTTATGAAGAAGGCGCTAAGAAAGCGGCTGATGTTATCGAGAAGCTCGTAAGGGAGAATCCCGGATGTACACTGGGTCTGGCAACAGGTTCATCACCTGTCGGCATGTATAAGGAGCTTGCAAGGAGATGTAAGGAGGAAGGACTTGATTTCTCCAAGGTTCATTCCGTAAATCTTGACGAATATGTGGGACTTGCTCCGGATCATCCGCAGAGTTATAGATTCTTCATGGATGACAATCTCTTCAACCATATAAATATTGATAAAGCCAATACCTATGTTGCCAAAGGTACGGGCGATGTGGAAGCCAACCTTAAGGAATTCAACGATATTCTTGATAAGACGGATATCGATCTTCAGGTTTTGGGTGTAGGCCCCGACGGACATCTCGGTTTCAATGAGCCTGGTGCTTTTCTTTACGAGAAGGCTCACAAGGAGACGCTTGAGGACAGCACGATAGATGCCAACACAAGATTCTTCGAGAGCCGCGACGAGGTTCCGAGGTATGCCGTAACAATGGGAATGGGAAGCATAATGAAGGCTAAGACCCTTCTTATGATAATCAACGGAAACAAGCAGGATGCTGCAAGGAAGCTTCTCCTTGATGACAAGATCGATCCTCAGTGCCCGGCAACCTTCATGCGTCTTCACCGCGATGCAATTGTGGTTATTGAGAAGAAGCTTGCCGATGAGATTGGCTACAAGGGCTGAGACAATTAGTGAACTATTATATGCCAGAAATTTTTTTCCAGCGTATAAACAAATGCAAGAAATCAAAGCCGGTGAAACAGCCGGGGATTAATAAAAGGCATGAAGTGAAAACAGAATTAACCGGTTGTTAAAAAGAATGGCTATAAGGAGGAAAATACAATGGCAGATATAGAAAAAAAACTCAGCGAACAGGAACTTGAACAGATAAACGGAGGCTGGAGCGAAGAAGAGGAACGCAGGGAACGCGAAAGAAAGGAACAGGCAATGCGCGGCTCCCTGTCGATAGATGCGATGGGTAACCGTATCTTTACAGATAAGTCGGGTAATGTGGGAACCTTTACGGCGCAGGAGTGGAATACCCTGGCGCAGAACTGGGCTTATACGGGTAATCCCGAGTGGTGGATGAGAACCCTTGATGTTAACGAGCTGAAGGGTATGCTGTAGAAAGTGTATGCAGTGGAAAACACAATTGTGGCTGAGCCGGGAGATGTTTCTTCCGGCTCAGCTTTTTGTGATTCAAGACCGGCATGGGTCTTACGATGACCGGACTTATGGAAACGAAATAAATAATTCATTCCCTATAATAATACACGTAAAAAGCCGATATATATTATGAAAGAGAACCGGTTGTGTATTATATGGGAGGTGATCCTATGATCAATATGGTAGGTGTAGCTTACGAACTTCCGCCGCCGTCCGTTCCGCCTGATATACCGGCTGTTGTGGCGACCATGCCGCATAAGAACCTGTACGGCAACAGGAGAAGGGATAAGGAAGGCAGCGGTAAGAAAAGAAGATCCGTATATGATGAGCTATTAATGAAAAAGGAGGAGGAAGAAGGGTTCAGACAGATGGGCTGCTTCTTCGAAGCGAAGGCATGAATTGCATAAAAAGTAAATAACGTCCTGTCAGGATATCAAATATATTCTGCAGGACGTTTTTTGTTATATTTTTATTCGGAGCTTTAAGTTTTTTCTGTGTTTTGATATCTTGTCAGATACCTCTATATTAGGTATATTAATATGTATATACTATTTAGAACAGCACATATAATATAAAAATATAACAAATATCATTCTCTGTTCTGAATAGTTAATATGTATTTACAGGAGGAATCAAAATGTATGTTAATACTTTTTGGGCATTGCTGCCGCCGGTCATTGCGATAGCTCTTGCACTTATAACAAAGGAGGTTTATTCTTCGCTGTTTATAGGAATACTGGCCGGAGGTCTGCTGTATTCGGGCTTCAGTTTTACGGGAACAATGCAGCATGTATTTGTTGATGGTATGATAGGGCAGCTGTCTGACAGCTGGAATGTCGGAATCCTTATCTTCCTTGTGGTACTGGGAAGTATGGTCATGCTTATGAACAGGGCAGGAGGTTCGGCAGCCTTCGGTAAATGGTCTGTAGATCATGTAAAGACCAAAGCGGGAGCACAGGTGGCAACCATAATACTTGGAGTTCTGATCTTTATTGATGACTATTTCAACTGCCTGACAGTAGGCTCTGTTATGAGGCCGCTTACCGATAAGCATAAGATATCAAGGGAGAAGCTGGCATATCTTATCGATGCCACGGCGGCTCCCGTATGTATAATAGCACCGATATCCTCCTGGGCGGCAGCCGTGACAGGTTTTGTGGATGGAGCCAATGGCCTTACATTGTTTATAAGAGCTATACCGTATAATTTCTATGCACTGCTTACACTGATAATGATGTTTACCATTACTTTCTCGGGAATCGATTATGGTCCGATGAAAAGGGCAGAAGAGCAGAAGAGGATAAAGGAACCTGAAATCGATGAACATCCCAGTCTTACAGGTGCGGAGGATCAGCCCAATCCTCCTGTATCCGGAAAAGGAAAGGTTATTCATCTGGTGTTCCCTATAGTTGTTCTAATAGTATCATGTGTAATAGGAATGATATATACCGGAGGCTTCTTTGAAGGTGAGACTTTTGTGGATGCATTTTCCAATTCGGATGCTTCGGTAGGTCTTGTGTATGGGTCGGTCTGTGCATTGATCATAACTGTAATATTCATGGTTTCCACACATGTACTTTCGTTTACCGAATGTATGAATGCGATACCGGAGGGATTTAAGAGCATGGTTCCGGCAATTATGATACTTACGTTCGCCTGGACGCTCAAAGCCATGACAGATTCACTGGGAGCTGCGGATTATGTAGGCAGTCTGGTGACGGCAATAGCCGACAAACATGCTCTTATGAGCATGCTTCCTGCAATCGTGTTTATTATCGGCGCATTCCTGGCTTTTGCTACAGGAACCTCATGGGGTACTTTTGGGATACTTATTCCGATAGTGGTTGAGGTGTTTGGTGCCAATCTGTCAAATGAGCTTATGATAATATCCATATCTGCCTGCATGGCCGGTGCTGTTTGCGGAGATCACTGTTCACCGATCTCCGATACAACGATCATGGCAAGCGCGGGTGCGCAGTGTGATCATATCAGACATGTGTCCACCCAGCTTCCTTATGCTTTTACGGCAGCAGGTGTTTCCTTTGTCGTATATATAATAGCCGGCTTTGTGAGAAACTGGATCATCTGTCTTCCGCTGGGTATTGTGCTGATGATAGGTACTGTTTTCGTAATAAACCGCATTCACCTTAAGGAGGCGCAGGCAGAGTTATGAAGCTTTCACTCAGAAGAAGAACTGCAGTCTTTATGGGAGGAATAATGGTGCTGTACTGTCTTGCCATCTTTGCGCTGTACAACTATTTTGAACAGCAGGCAAGGAATGGACAGTCTGCGATGTCAGCCGACGATATTGCCATGCTCCTAAGGCATTACGGGATGGTGTACAGCATCGTGTCGGTATGCCTTATGCTGGTACTGGCATTGGCAAGCATGATCCTTGTGGACAGGATGATCGTTAGTCCGATAAACCGTATGGCATCTGTCGCATCCTCATACAGCGTGTTTTCCGAAAATGAAGGCGAAATGGAACTGGGTGGAGTAGAGAGGAATGATTTTGCAGCGCTTGATATAAAAACAGGTGATGAGATCGAAGCTTTATCCGAAGCGATGAAGAAGATGGAGAGAGATCTTAACGAACAGGTGGAGAATCTGTTTGCGACCAAACAGGAGCTGCTTTCCACGAGAGAACATGCAGCCATAATGTTTGAGGAAGCCAACAGGGATGCCCTTACCGGTATCAGGAACAAGAGAAGCTATGATGCCGAGGTTGCCAGGATCAACGAGAGGATAATGTCCGGACGTGATAAGATCGGTATCGTTATGGTAGATATGAACGATCTTAAGACGATAAACGATACCTATGGGCATGAAAAAGGAGACAGGGTCATATGTAATCTGTGCGATACCCTCTGCTCCATATTCAAGCGTTCGGCAGTGTTCCGTATAGGCGGGGATGAATTTGTCGTAGTGACGGAAAATCGTGATCTTCAGAATATAGAAAAGAATGTTGAACAGTTCAGGGCCTGTGTTGAGCACAGTCTTAAGGAGGAGGAGCTCGAGCCATGGGAGAGAACAAGTGCGGCAATAGGATATGCAATATATGACAGGAACAGCGACTGTGGTATCGAAGATACTTTGAAGCGTGCCGATGAAAATATGTATGAATACAAGAGGATGATGAAGGCTGAAGAGGAAGATGACTTAAGATAAGCAATGCCTTAATTAAAAGGAGGTGCCTATGTTTTGTCCTAAATGCGGAACCAGAGTGGCTGATGACGATTATGCCTGCTATATGTGCGGCTCGCGTCTTAATAACAATGTACGTTCGGCTTTGGATATACTTATAGAGAAGGATAAGGAACGTCTCAGAGAGGGTAAAAACCTGTATGAGTGGGAGAAAGCCGGTAAGGGATCGGAAATGAAACCGGTGGCATCATCAGCAGACAGGATACCTGAGACAGTGTCAGCGGATGATCCGATAGAAGCTACAGTCCGGGAAATGTTCGAGCAGCGTGATAAGGTCATGGGTAGAGATAATGCCGGAACATCTCCCGACGGTTATCCGGGCGGCAGCGAACCTGCAGAGAGTAAAGAATCAGCAGGGAGGATCCCTGCGGCTTCATACAGACCGGATACATATACGGAAACGCATTCGGCAGATACCTACAATTCAGATAAGAAAAAGAGTAAGATGCCTCTTGCGGTCGGGATTATTCTGATCCTGATTGCCGTAGGTTTCGGAACCTGGTATATTCTGGTAGAACGTCCGTCCGATAAGATAGACGAAGCGATTGAGACGGAGGATATAGTTACGGTTACAGAGCTGTATGAGAAGCTTCCGACAGAAGAAAAAAAGGAAGAAGTCAAGGTGTCCATGATAGAGCGGGCACGAAAGCTCTGCGATGATTATATCAGAGAAGGGATTACTTACGATGAGGTCATGGCTGAATATGACGCACTTGCGGGAAACGTTCTTGAAGACAGCGCCGAATTCGAAGAACTGAGTGCAAGGATAGAACGTATCAATGACAGCCGCCGCGCTTTCGATAAGGCAGAGAAGAACTTCATGCACGGTAAGTACAGGGAGGCAATCGACGGATATAAAGAGGTTATTGAAGAGGATGAAAGATACTACGGACGCGCACAGGAGAATATGCAGAAGTGCAATGCAGCGGTAGCGGATCAGCTTATCGGTAAGTGGGCATATGAATATGATGCGCACAAAGAAGTCGAGGAATTCATCAAAGCAAGGGGATTTGCGGTTGATCTTTCGAAAATGAAGATACCGATCGTATTCCTGTTCAATATAAAGGAAGATGATACCATAAATGTGTCGGTTGATTACGATGCATTGAATGATTATGTCGATAAGATTCTTGATCTTGCGGTTGATGCCGTTAATAACGGGATAGGGGTTGAGGGACTTTCTTCATCCGAGGTATCCAACTGGATAAAATATATGTACGGGGCTTCCGGAATTAAGGATTCCATAAAGAAAAAGCTTAATTTCAGAGAGGCTCTTGATGAGCTTCTTAAGAATGCGGGCATGGATCAGCCGATTCCGTACCGGGTTGAGGACGGAAGGCTGTATATAGGTGAGACCGGTATGAATGTCGTGATAGAAGAGGGTGTGATGACTCTTACATCAGAAGACGGTTCATCCCTCATAATGGGTAATTATGAAATGGCCTTCCCTGTTAAGATGAAACGTCAGGACGACAGGGAAGAGGACGGTTCCGATACACCGGAAAAGAAAGCAGAGGAGCCTGCCGGAAACAATACCGGCAATAAGGGCAGCTCAGATAAAGAAACCGGGAATAAATCAGACAGTAAGGCCGCTGAGAAGTCCCAAACAACATCCGGTAGCGGGAATACAGAGCATAAGAGCACGGAAAACAGTATAGAGAAAAGTAAGGAAAGCAGTGCAGATAAAGACACTGTGAAAAATACAGAAAAAAGTACAGATAAAAGCACAGAAATAAATACAGATAAAAATACGGAGAAAAACAATGAAAACAATAATTGATGAGATATCGCAGCTTGTTTCAGAGGCGTTTGCGGGTGCGGGTTATGCTGAAAAATACGGTAAAGTCACGCTCAGCAACCGCCCCGATCTGTGCGAATATCAGTGTAACGGTGCAATGGCGGCAGCAAAGGAATATAAGAAGGCACCGATAATGATAGCGTGTGATGTGGCAGCCGGTCTCGAGGGCAGCGAAGCATTTGAGGAAG
>JAEEHY010000332.1 GCA_016281085.1 Lachnospiraceae bacterium | reverse complement strand
TTTCGCTGAGATACTTTTTGCAGACATACTCCCATTTCTGATAGAGAGCATTTGCCGCACCCTTTTCTTTCTCATAAGGTCTTGTTGCATACAGCACCTTCATCAGGACATCTCCGAGAATCACTCCCTTCGAAAGCGCAAGCATCATCGGGATCGTGAAGCTAAATCCAGGCGTCGTCTCCATCCCGTTGACATTCAGTGATATCACGGGAATGTGTCCCATCCCGGCCTGATCCAGGGCTCTTCGGATAAAACCAATATAATTGGAAAGCCTGCAGCCTCCACCTGTCTGGCCCATAAGAACTGCCAAATGGTTTGTATCATACTTTCCGGACAGGACCGCATTCATGATCTGTCCTACGGCAATTGTGGACGGATAGCATGCATCATTATTCACGAATTTCTGTCCGTCTTCCACGACCTCTCTGGTTTCATTTCTTAATACTTCAATATTGTAACCGCAGGAGCGTGCCGCCGCCTCCATGAGTCCAAAATGTATTTCCGACATCATGGGAGCGAGGATCGTATAATCCTTCATCTCCTTCGTAAATATGGTATGCTGATAGGATGTCAGACAGACGTGCAGTTCCTCACCGGATCTTTCTTTCATTCCTGCTGAGGCAAAAAGCGAACGAAGCCGAATCTTTGCAGGCCCGAGGCTGTTCATCTCGTCAATCTTTATCTGCGTATTGAACCGTCCGGAACCGACCAGAATATCCGCCACCTGATCCTCGGATATGGCACTCACACCACACCCGAATGAGATGAGCCTCACCATTTCAAGATTCCTGCACTTTCGGACATAAGCGGCTGCATTGTACATCCTGGAATGATACACCCACTGGTCATTGGTGATGAGCGGTCGTTCCACTTCGCAAAGATGTGCAACCGAATCCTCGGATAGTACTGCATAACCGTACCCGGTGATCATCTCAGCGATCCCGTGATTGATCTCCGGATCAACATGATAGGGGGTCCCGCATAAGACTATTCCCTTCCGATGGTTTTCTTCCAGCCATTTCAGCGTCTCTTCTCCCTTTTTCCGCACAGCGGCCCGATAACGGATAAGAGACTCCCAGGCTTTGTGACCGGCCTTCTTTATTTCCTTTTTATCGATCCCATACCTTTCAGAAAAGGCATTGACAAGTCCGGCAGTGATCGTTTTCTCGGATTCAAAGGAAAGAAAAGGATCAAAGAAATCCACATTTCTCTTCTCGATCTCTTCGACATTATTCCGTATATTTTCCGGATAGCTTGTTACAACCGGACAGTTGAAATGATTGTTTGCTCCTTCGGATTCCTTTGTCTCATATGCGATACAGGGATAAAAGATGAACCGGATACCCTGATCGATCAGCCACTCCACATGTCCGTGCGCCAGCTTTGCGGGATAACAGGTAGTATCGGACGGGATACTCTCCAGGCCCAGTTTATATAATTTTTTTGAAGAAACGGGACTCAGCACGACTCTGTATCCCAGTTCACGGAAAAAGTCTGCCCAGAAGGGATAATTCTCATAGATATTCAATACCCGCGGAATTCCGACAGTGCCTCGAACCGCTTTATCCTCTGTAAGCACTTCCCGCTGAAACAGAAGATCTCTTTTATAGCTGTACAAATTCGGGATATCTTCGGTATCCTTTCTGATCCCGCCGCCCTTTTCGCATCTGTTTCCGGAAATATAGGTTCGTTCACCGTCGAATCTGCTGACCGTGAGCAGACAGTGATTTTCACAGCTATTGCAGCGGGTACCGGATACCGTATATTTCATGGACAGGATCTCATCAAAGGAAAGCATGGATGTAGTAACTGCTTCCGTACGTTTCTTTTCAAAATACCGTTCTCTCGCGATCAGCGCTGCACCGAATGCCCCCATGATTTCCGAAATGTCGGGGCGTGTAACCTCGCATCCAGCAAGCTTTTCGAAAGCTCTGAGAACCGCATCATTACGGAAGGTTCCGCCCTGAACGACAATACTTTTTCCAAGTTCTTCGGAGGAATGCATCCTCAGCACTTTATATAATGCATTCCTTATTACGGAAAAAGCAAGTCCTGCAGAAATGTCCGCCGCACTCGCACCTTCCTTCTGTGCCTGCTTTACACCGGAATTCATAAATACGGTGCATCGCTGCCCCAGATCTACCGGAGCCTCCGCAAAAAGAGCAATCCTGGCAAATTCTTTCACCGAATAGTTGAGTGACTGTGCAAAGGCTTCAATAAAACTGCCGCATCCGGAAGAGCACGCTTCATTTAACATTATGGAATCGACTGCTCCGTCCTTAATCCTGATGCATTTCATATCCTGTCCGCCGATATCCATGATACAATCAACGGACGGTTTAAAGAAAGCTGCAGCATAATAATGAGCGATTGTTTCCACTTCTCCCTCATCCAGCCGGTATGCCGCTTTCAGCAGCTCCTCTCCGTATCCGGTGGAACAGGACCAGCGGATCTTTGCCCCTTCGGGAAGCAGTTCGGCCAGTTCGCGGATGCATCGTTCCGCCGTCCTGACCGGTGCTCCTTCATTGATGGAATAAAAGGAATACAGCAGAGAACCGTCCTCTGCAACAAGCGCTGCTTTGGTCGTCGTGGATCCCGCATCAAATCCGATAAAACAGTCTCCCTTATACGTTGAGAGATCGGTACGTTTTACACGGTTTTTTGCATGTCGTTCGGAAAACTTCTCATATTCTGTCCGGTCTGCAAACAGCCGTTCCAGCCGGTTCCGCCTTACAATGAATAAAGAGGCATTGTCGTCTGTTTTTTCGATCAGCGTTGAGATCCGGCACATTTTTTCACAAGAAGCCCGCATCGCAGCTCCCTGTGCCGCAAACAGATGGGCATCGTCCGGCAGAACTGCATTCCCTTCCGTAAGATGCAGCATCCGTATAAAAGCGTTACGCAGCTCATCCAGAAAATAAAGCGGACCGCCCAGAAATACGATCTTCCCCCTTATAGGTTTTCCACAGGCGAGTCCGGATAACGTCTGGATCACAATCGCCTGAAAAACAGAAGCAGCGATATCCTCTTTTGTGGCACCGCTGTTTATAAGGCTTTGGATGTCCGATTTTGCAAAAACTCCACATCTTGCAGCAATCGGATAGATATTCTTACAGTTCCCGGCGCATTCATTCAATCCTTCAACATCTTCCCCCAAAAGAATTGCCATCTGATCGATAAAGGCTCCCGTACCTCCGGCACAGACTCCGTTCATTCGCTGTTCCACACCATTCGTAAGGTAGATGATTTTCGCATCTTCTCCGCCGAGCTCGATCGCTACATCCGCATCCGGGATGAATGCTTTCAATGCCGTATTCTCAGCGATAACCTCCTGAACAAAGGGAATCTTCAGTGCTTCTGCGATTCCCATCCCTCCGGAGCCTGTGATCGCCGGAATAACAGTGATGTCTCCGAACTCGGAAGCTACTTTCGTGATCACGGATTTTAGTGTATCTGCGATATTGGAATGATGTCTTCTGTATTCACTGAATACGATTCGGTTGTCACCATCGACAAGAACTGCCTTTACGGTCGTTGAACCGATGTCAAAACCAAGCCGGAAAACTTGTTCCCGTTTTTCGTCATCATTCTGTGCTCCTTCTATTCTGCTGTTTACAGAATTTCCATCCATGCTGACAATCTCCGATTTCACTCCGATTTCAGGGAGAATTTCATCCAGGCCGGTTCGTGATCGCTGAAGGCAAAACCCTCCATCGCATCCGTAGCTGTTACAATATTCCTATGCTCTAACACCTCTACATTATCGCTGACGATAAAACCGTCAAAGACACAACAATGGCTGATTCCCGGCTTCCAGGCAACCGCCGCGGGACGGCAGGTCGGGAAGTTATCGGAAGCGACCACCCGGAACCCTTCGGGCAGTCCAGCTCCCGGATCTTCATCAAAGAAGAATACCACTTCATCCGGCTGCTTCTCGGACGCTTTCGAAATAAAGGGCCGGTTATCCCGGGTATATTGCGGATATTCCGGGTTATCGACGAGAAGATCCTGATTAAAGTCTCCACCCGCAATGATGTAATTGCCCTTCTTCCGTTCCTTCTCTATCAGTCCGTACAGTTTCTTCCGCTGCCTGGCCCGGACGGTACCGCCCTTATCATAGTAGCTCATATGAAGATTGATCAGAACCAGCTGTCTGCCGTTATCCACATTCAGATAAGAAGCCGAGAAGCATCGGTCCAGATCAAAATACCTTTCAATCAAACTATCCATAGCCGCTAATTCATACCTGTCGGCCTTTTGTATCTTTACAGAACTGAGTGAAAGGATCCCACCTTCCGCTCTTCCCATCATATCATTCAGCGGATAACAAAGGAACGGATTATGGATATTTGTACAGTAAATGCTGCAAGTCCCCGGCAACGCTCGCTGAAAGGCTTCAATCTGGTTCACATGATAGCAGCGGTCAGAGTCAAGGTCTGCTTCCTGAAAAAGTGCAAAATCCGGATGCAGACCGGCTATGGTACCGGCTGCACCGCTTGTATTCCTTTCAGCATCTCTTCCGGAGAACGCCTTCAGGTTTTTTCCGCGTATTTTTTTCCAGCGATTCTTTTTCCGTACATAGTAACGGTCAAGCACGCAGGTAAAGTTCTGCTGATATGCTCCGAATCCCACATTATAGGATGTCACGGTATATGCCCGGCCCACATGCACAGCATCTGTTTTGGCCTTCCTGTCTACCACTAGGGGCACCTCTCCAACCCTTCGGTAGGTCAGCAGCAGATAGATTACATATCCCGCTACCGGCACTGCCGGAATACAAAGAATCATCAGAATGGTTTTTATCGTCTTCTTCATACAGATCTGTTCCTGAAAATACGATAGCCTGCAGGCATCAAATGAGCATTGCGACAATGAATGCTATCACGGCAGATAAGAGATTACTTGCCAGATTTACCATGTCATTGTCCATCCAGGGAATACCACCGGTTAACTGATTGTCCTTTCCGGACGGTGACTGCTTCTTCTCGGTATATTTCCCCGAGTCAGCATCAATATAGAGTGCCTGAAAGAAAGCCCCGAGAAATGAATCAACAATGCAGCCTGCAAACCCGATGAATGTGATGATCACGAGTCCGATCGGCAGTTTTTCAATAAACATATCTGCCGGTCGCGATATGAATGAAAAAAGCACATACCAGATTACTGCGATAAATGCCGCACCCAGAAGACCTGCTCCGTATCCGAGCAAAGTGACTCCGCCGCTCACGCCCTTCGGAACAACCTTACCGGTCTTCAATGAAACCGGTGGTTTCTTTGATAATCTTCCGATCTCACCGGCCCAGGTATCGCTTGTTGCTTCTGTCATTGCCGCTCCGAACATTACTATTGCCGCAAACATGATCTTCGCATTTGAATACGAATCCGAAACTGCAAAAATCACAGCTGCCGCAACCGCTAAAAACCCATTTGCAAAGACCTGCATCAGATCTCTTCTGTCGCTTTTCTTCTCGATGAACTGTCCTTCCTCTTTCTGAATATTCCTCCTGATCTTCCCGATCACATTTGCACTGACAAAAAAAAGAAGAGGCAGCATGAGTCCGGCAAACCCAAAGATCCATGTACATAGCACTATGATTAAAAATGCACCCGTTACACCATGTGCGGTCAGGTAATTCAATCTGTATACAAGATATGCCATCACCGTAAATCCCAAAAGCATCGTACTCTTCGGCCAGAACGCAACGATCACATAAAGCACCAGCGGAACCGTTATATTGTCAAGACCGAACGGGGTCGTCAGTTCAAAGGCTGCGCCTGTCAGTCCGCACACAACCGACAGAAGGATATTCTGAGTAAAAAGGAAAGAGATTACAGTTACGGTAATAAAAAATGCAGCCGCACCTTCCAGTGATTTGCTTGAACCGAGTTTATGCTTTCCCCATTTGTTCCCGACAAGTGCGGCAAGTCCGTCGCCCCATCCCATTCCGAGAAATCCAATCCCGAGTGAAATCATTCCACCGTTTCCGAACGTGCTGAGTAATATCATAATAAAAACTGAAATCGGATACCATACCAGACCCCAGTTTCTCTTCTGATTGCTTTGGCCCAATACTTTGTGAAATATACCTGTTATGTTTAGTATTCCGTCACAAGCGGCAACAATAATAAGTCCAACAAGCGCCACGGTCGGTTCAGTGAAAAAATGAACATATATGAAATACCATTGTGCTGCACCGATATGCACGATTTTTCTGGCAATCTCAGGTTTCTTCTTTGAAAATGGGTACGCAAAAACAAAACAGGCGAAAACCAGCAAAAGTGAATAGAGTATCCCAATTAAGTTCTGCATCATTTCCCCCTCGCCTGATTCGCATTGTGAAACTGCTCCGCCGTCACCGTATGCTGAATCGGTTTCCATTTTGGTTTATAAAAAAGAGCAACTGCAGACAGGGGAACGTAACTCATCGTAAAAACAGGAAACGTCCATAAGTGCAGAAGCTTACTGAAAGCGCCGGCCCGAATGCTCTTCCACTCCGTAACGATAAAGAATACACCGACCAGCCAGAACATGGCATATATTTCGAGAAGCAGCCGGCCGAAAGACTGAAATGCAGTCATAATATCTCCCCCCGTAACGACTCCGCTGATGATCAGAATAAGGTTAATGATCAAAGAGACTACCGAAAAGACATACGCCATCGCATAAAGGGTAATATCAAAGCAGGAAAAACTTCCGTGTAAGATCCCACGGAACACCTTTTTCATGTAATGGGCATTCACCTGAAGCAGCCCACGGCACCACCTGAGTCTCTGCCGCCATGACTGAATAAAGGAAGTCGGCTGTTCATCATATAATACAGCCTGCCGGCAGAATGCGATTTTTTCTCCTTTTGTCACCTGGTCAAAGGAAAATTCCCAATCTTCCGTGAGCATATGATATGGCCATGCACCCATTTCTTCTGCAATTCTTCTGCTGAACAGAAATCCGGTGCCGGATACAGTACAGCTTATGCCCAGCAGATATCTGGGATAATTCATGTATTTACTGTCCCACAGGAACCAGAGTGAATTCCCGGCACTTACCCAGTTGTCTCCGAAGTTTTTCGTATTTCTGTAACCGGTTACGATCTCATGCCCGTCCGAAAACTTTTTGTTCATCTGCTCGATGTAGTCGGGCTCAAGGATATTATCCGCATCAAGTACAAGATATCCGTCAAATCCATCCGGATAATCCTCCCTGATCCGCTCCATCAGGTCCTGAAGAGCATACCCTTTTCCAACCTGTTCCATATTAATACGGGTATATACATGAGCCCCTCGGGAAGCGGCAATATCAGCGGTGTTGTCCGTGCAATTGTCCGCCATGACAAAAACATCGATCTTGTCCTGCGGATATGTCTGAGCTTTAATGCTGTCAAGCAGATCGGCAATGACGGTCGATTCATTTCTCGCACAGTTCATAACTGCATAATGATGATATGAAACTTCCCTGACCTGTTTTTTTTCTTTCTTAAACAAGGCAAAAGCAAGATAGAACACCTGTTTCAGATTGATCAAAACAAAGAATATGGGAATCAGCTGATTGATTAAAATAAGTACGCGCATATCCTTCAACTTACTCAAAAATTAATTGATCCTATAATGATCGCGAGCAGACTCACTGCCATTGCTATTTTCAGGAACAGGGCATCTTTTGCACAGGTTGCTTCATCCGGTTCAAATTTCGAAGCAAAAAAGGAGATAGCCGGGTACAGGCATAAAGCTACCGGAATAATGATGATAACAAAATATGCTATATTGAAAAGACCGGATGTGTATAACAGGATACACACGGCAACCGCCGCCACAAGCAGGATCATCGCTATAACTGCAGATATTTTTTTCCCGTACAGAACAGGAAAGGTTCTTGCACCGCCCAACTGATCTCCATGAACATCTTCCATATCTTTCACAAGTTCTCTTGCAACATTCGCCACTGCAGCAAGAAGGCCGATATAAACCGATACCTTAAATACAGTCCGGTCTCCCATATCACAAAGAAGGATAAACCCTCCGACTACAAAACAAAGCCCGATCATAACTCCTACCACAATATTTCCGATCAAAGGCATCGCCTTGAAATAACGGGAATACGCATAGATGATAACCGCTGAAGCAATGATGATCGCCAAAAATATAAAGTTCCGGATCAGGCAGCTGATGATCACGCCGAGCAGTATTGCAATGCTGTAAAGGACCGCCGCATAAATCCTGGCATTCCTGAGAGATATTTTTCCGGAAGGGATCGGACGATCCGGTTTATTCACTGCATCTATTTCGTAATCAAAAACATCATTGATCACATTGCCTGCCCCGGCCATGAAAAAAACCAGGATAGAGGCCAACAACACAGAAACATTAAACGTATGCCCGACAATTGCCATTATAACAACCGGCATGGCCATTATAAAAGCTTCGTCCGGTCTCAGGATTTTAAAATAAGCTTTCATAAATCATATACCGTAACAACTTACCACTCAATATCCTCTACCTTCTCCACCGACGGATTCTTCTCATTCTCGATGATATGCCCGTTTTTCATTCGGATGATCCGATCTGAAATCCGGGTAATCTCACTGTTATGGGTGACGATGATCATCGTCTTCCCGTACTCGCGGACCAGGCGTTCCAGACATTTCAGTACCACCTTCCCGGTTTCCGAATCCAGCTCGCCCGTCGGTTCGTCACAGAGGAAAAACTCAGGATCTTTGGCCAGCGCCCTGGCTATGGATACGCGCTGCTGTTGACCGCCCGAAAGCTGGGACGGATAACGCCTCAGCATGTCGGAGAGACCCACTACCGAAAGTGCCTCCTTCACGGCTCCGGCCCCCTTACTGCCGACGGTGATCGACACATTTTCTTCTGCGGTAAGGTCCGGGATCAGATTGAATGACTGGAAGACAAAACCGACAACATCCCGCCGATAGGACGTCAGCTCCCGGTCGCTCATCCTGCCGAGGTCCTTTCCCGCAAAGCGGACCGACCCGCTGTCAAAGCAGTCCATGCCGCCCAGCATGTTGAGCAGCGTGCTCTTGCCACTACCGGACTTGCCTAGTACGGTAACCAGTTCGCCCCGTCTGACTGAGAAAGAGACATGATCCAACGCCTTCACGCTGCCGTCTCCGCTGCCATAGGTTTTACAAAGGTCGCTGACCGTAAGCAGCGCCTCAACATTTCCTTCCATAATTTCTCCTGTTTTCTGATTATACCATTTTTTCAGATGGTATTCTATCGGTTTCAAAGATGAAACACGATATCTTATTCCTTAGCCTTCACATTCTCCGCCATATTCCATTTTCTGATCGACAGCATGGAGTAGAAATGACTGATGACCATATATGCCATCACTATAAACATAGTCAGCAGGTAGATCCGGATATCATGCACGAGCGGATAGGACCGGGTCTTTTGTTCCACTGTTTTTAAGATATTTTTTGTCACGACGATCCCGACCGGGATCCCGATGATGCATGCAAAGATATAATACACTGCCGCCTGTATCATCAACCTGGCCGAAAGGCTCAAATGCTGGAAGCCGAGCGTCCTGAGAACCGAGATCTCACGCTTCTGATCCTGAAGATTGGTCAGGATCGTATTAATCACGACGACGGAACCGATCACAACCGCAAAGAGGATCGTAATGACCACGCAGATATCCAATGCCTCGAACCATACGGCTACCCCGTCATAGAGATTTGCGGTGAATGCCGTGTAAATGTGGCTGTCCTCGCCCGAAAGGAACTCCATCAGCGGAATCTCATTTTCCTTATCCACGTTGCAGATCACGGAATACATATCCGGCGTGCCGAGGATTTCCGTTTTATCCAGCGCCATATACTGAAAACGGTCATCATGCTCCAGGGAAACCTGCGCGACCCGGACCGGTACATCTCCAATCATCACCATATCCCCTGCGGAAACGCCGAGCGGTTCCGCCGTATGCTGTTCCAGCAGGATCCCGTCCTCCGGAGCATAGATCCGGTTTCTGTCTTCATCGAAGATCATGATCAGGTCCGTATCCGGGACGATCCCCTTGATCACCTGTTCTTCGTGCTTTACGTTTGCTCTGATCTCCCTGGTAAAGTAGTACACCTTTTCCGCATCCCGGACAAGCCCCGTCTTCTTCAGCCGCTCCAGAAAGCCCGCATCGGGTTCTTCATTTAAGAAAATCTCACAGTCAAAATGTATCCGGTCATCAAAATGCTCCGACAGGACTTTATTCTTCGAAAAATCGAAGGCAAAGGACGTATAGATCATCGCAACCGAGGTTGAGATGCAGATGATGGAAAATACCAGCCTCTTTTTATTCCTGAGAAGTGACGTGATACAGTATTTCATAAAGGGGGGCATCTTCAGCCGGGAAAGGATCCCTCTTTCTTTTGACCCCGCCGCGGAAACCGTCCTGATCATCGCCTCGGATGGCCGGATATGGCTGGTATATCCCGCGGAGATAATGGTCGCAAGCTGACCGACCAGAAGCGTCATCAACAGGGCGAGCCAGAACCGGCTGCTGTAAAATGCATGCTCAAAATAATAGAGGTAGTAGTGTTCCTGATAACTTACGGCAACGATCTTCTCAACAAAATAACCAAGGAGGATTCCCGGCAGGATTGATGTAAGAGATACCATCGCATTGACAAGGCAGAACATCCCGACGATCTTTCCCCGTGACATACCCAGTGCACGGAGGATCCCAATCTCCCTCCGGCTCTGCCGGATCATAAAGGACATAAAGAGAATCCCCACGATCAGGGAAACGATAAAAAAGAACAGCGGGATATAAAGCGCTACGGTCTCCATCGGGTCGACATTGACATCGATCTGGACCTTTACACCGGAATCCGTATAGGTGTAGCTGTCCTTGACATCTTCCTCACCGATCGCCTTTACAACCTCTGCAAGGACAGCCTTATCGTTTGCCCCCGGCTGCAAATGGAGATGGAATTGATTGCAGAATTCGTCGTATCCCTGCCACTCATCCAGCTCTTCTCTTGCTTCCTCCAGTTCCTTTTCCGTGTCTTTGAAGCGGTTCAGGGTTTCGATCCATTTACCTTCCGCTTCGTTCCGGTTTTTATTTAGTTCCTCTTCGCCTTCCTCCAGTTGATTCTTCCCTTCCTCGACGGCGTTATCGATCTCTCTTAGTCCGGTTTCAATCTCATTGCCGGTCCTGATCAGTGTATCCTTCGCTTCCCGGAGCTGCTCCTGAGCATCCAGGTACTGCTGGTAATACCGGTTATACTCCGCCCTGGCGTCTAAGAGTTTCTTCTCCTCATCCCAGATCTGCTTAGTATACAGGTCAATCTCCTTGTCCGCGGAAAAAAGGTCGGACTGTATCTTCTTTATTTCAGAAAATCCGCCTGCAAGCGCCTCTTCAGCATCCGAAAGCTGCTTCTCCCCTTTCGTGATCTCTTCGGCTCCGTCATTTGCTTCCTTCAGTTTTTCCTGAATCTGTTTTCTTCCGTCCGCGATCATCCTTTCGGCATCTTCAATATCTGCAAGGCCTGCTTCGATCTCCTTTACCGCCGCATCCAGTTTTTCAATCTGTTTTTCCGGATCAATATCAATCTTCCAGAATTCATCGATATACCGGTCATAGAATGCTATCGCGTACCCAATCATCTGATCGAATTCCTCCCGGATCATCTCCAGGTCCGCGCCGACCCGGATCAGGCGGAGCAGTTCCCGCGTTGAGCTCCCTATATTTTCCGCCAGCATACGAAGATCGGAATACACTTCCTGCTGCTCCTCCTGCGTTACCCCCATCAGTTCGAAGAAATCGGAAACCGACATTTCCATGGTCAGGTTATTCAGGTTATTCAGGGTATCCAGCACCTCCTGCGTATCCGAAACAAGATTTTCCAGTTTATTTTCTGTCTTTGCGACCCATTCGTCGATATCCTGCCCGGGCTCCGGCAGAAGACTTATATTAAAAACCTCATCCGCATAGTTCTTCAGGGTGACCGCTGCTTCCCATAGCTGCTTTACCTGCGCATACTTTTTCAGGGCCTCCGCCTTCTTCTCCTTAAGCAGTGCCTCCTGTTCATCCAACTCTTTTACGGCTTCTTCGATCTCCGTCAGTCCGGCCTTCAGTTTCTCCTTTCCCTGTTGCAACTCTTTTTTCTTTTCCAACAGCTCTTTCTGCCGCTTCAGCAGTTCCGCCATTGCCTTTTCCAGTTCCCCCTTCGCAAGATCCAGCTCCTCCTTCTTCTTCCCAAGCTCCTCTTTGCCGGAGGATAACTGTTCCTCTCCTTCAGTCAGTTCCTTTTCCGCCTCCTCCAGCTTCTGCTGTTTTTCCATGAGTTCGGCTTTTTTTGACTCCCATTCCTCGCCTTTTTCCGTTAGCTGCTCCTTTGCGGAAAGAAGCTCCTCCTTCTTTGATCCCGCAGTATCCAGCTGTTCATCCAGCTCCTTCTTCTTTTCCTCAAGAAGCTTTTCCGCATCGCTGATATCTTCGCTGATCTTCTCATATTCGTCCCCGGCTTTCTTCTTCTGCCGTTCAAACTCGTTCCGGTTATCCTCCAACTCCGTAGCTGCCTTATCAACATCAGGATTATCCACCTTGTCCAACAGCCGGTCGGGGACATAGAGAAACCCGGTGTCCGTACTGATCATCGTGATACTTCCGAGCTTCGGATATTCCAGCGTTTCCGGTCTGGAGACCACGGCTTCCACAACACAATCAAAGGTCCGGTCATCCGCAAGGATCTTCACCGTATCCCCGGCATGGATATCATTCACCAGGGCAAACCTTCTCTCCATGCGCACCGGATATTCGGTGGGAACATCGCTCTTCTCCCAGACATAAGTTCCCTGAACTTCATCCTCCCCGCAGGATATTGCCTGCATTGTATAGTAAACACCGTCTTTTCCGATGAGGGTAAGGATTCCGGTCATCCGCGGATCCACAGCTTCCACACCCGGAACGTCAGCAATCTTCTCCGTGATATCCCGTGTCATCACCTTTGTATCCACGACTGCGTCCGGATAGTGCATATCCTCCACATAGCCCTCCAGCGTCTTCTTCAGGGACAGATATCCGTTTGCCATCCCCATCATCAGACCGCACGCCAAAGAAGCTACCAAAAGCATAGCGATCAGCAGCCGGAGATATTTTTTTAGGATTGCGCGGAACAAACAGGCTTGACGGTTCATATTTTAAAATATATGTGCTGTTCTGAATAATTACATCATTTTAGTTTATTATGAAGATATTCCAGCAGATCATCGCGTGTGGTCGATTTAAGAATATAACCGGACGGTTTCAGTGACATCACTCTCCGTACACTTTCCTTGGTACCGATACCTGTTAAGAATATCACGGGTATATCCTTTGTTTCGTCCTCCTGTCTTAACATCTGCAGTACCTGAGGGCCGTCAACCACAGGCATTTCGTAATCCAGCAGGATAAGATCGATCTTATTCTTTAACAGGAAGGTTATGGCCTGCATGCCTGCGGTTACGATATCAACCCGGTATTTATATTTTATCCATTCCTTAACCATCCTGGCGTAGGAAGGATCATCATCAACTATCAGTATCCTTTTCTTATCTGCTGCCGCTTCCGGCCCCATAATGGCATTGTCGATCGCCGGACGGAGCAGATCCATTTCTATGGGTCGGTTGATCCACGTATAGTCACCGATAACCGGCATTAAACGGAACAGACTGTCATGATCCTTTTCCTCACCTATAATGATCATGCCCCTTCCACTGTCGTTAACTTTCCCGCAGATATATCCCATTTCGTCCATTTTTTCCCTGTTGTCGGCAATGTCGCTCGGAAGATACAGAAGAAAGAGATCGGTACTTCCGGCCAGATTCCTTATCTTTGCAAAATCATTCGAAAGGATAGATGCTTTGTATCCCGCATCATTCAGCTTTCTCTCGATTCCTTTCACGACAACGCTGTATTGCAGCACAACCAATACAAGGTTTTTCTGTTCTGTGCTCATTTGGGTTCCTCCTGGTATAATATGTAACGCCCCCTCCCTTCGGTCGGCGGCAAGTCGAATTTAATCCACACCTTTTAACACTGCTGCGGCTGCATCCCTCTGTATATCGGGATTAAAGGACAGCAAGGGCATTATATCCTTTCCGTATAACCTTCTGTCAATGTAATTGCGTGTAAGCTTTATCAACAGTGGTATATGAACGATGAGTCCGATCAGATTAGGGATCATCATAAGACCGTTGAAGGTATCTGATATATCCCAGGCAAGATTGGATTCCATGACCGCTCCGAAAATTATCAGCACGATAAATGCTATACGGTATATCCTGGCACAGATACCACCGAGAAGATACTCCGTTACCTTTGCTCCGTAATAAGACCAGCCCAGGACCGTTGTAAAAGCAAATAAGGTGATCGCAATAACAACGAACCACTCTCCCGGCTTGCCGAGGAAGTTTCCGAAGGCTCTGGCAACCAGAGTTGCATCATTGACTCCTTCCGCAGCAAGACCTGTATTCAGATCGATCTCGCCCGAACCAAGCACGACCATTGCCGTCAGAGTACATATGACCATGGTATCAAGGAAAACCTCGGCTATACCCCACATTCCCTGACGTACCGGTTCCCTTACGCAGCTGTTGCTGTGTACCATAACGGAGGAACCCAGTCCGGCCTCATTGGAAAAAACGCCCCTCTTACATCCGTTCTTTATCGTATTAAAGGCTATCTGAACCGCCGTACCGGCTGCACCACCCACGATCGCATCCGGCCCAAACGCAAACCTGAATATCGATAAGAATATCGCAGGAAGCTTCGAAATATTAAGCAGTATAACAATGATACACCCTATAATGTAGGCTATCGACATAAACGGTATGAGTTTTTCGGAAACAGCAGCGAGCCGCCTGAAGCCGCCCAGTATGATCACCGCCGCCGTTAACATCAGGATCATTCCGATAAGCCAGTCTGCTTTTGGCGCACCCATAAACAGATCATCGTTCATTCCGCCCAGAAAGGTTTCGCCGAAATTAATGGTTATCTTGTTTATCTGCGCCATATTTCCGATACCGAAGGAAGCCAGAACCGTAAATATACAGAACAGGACACCCAGCAGCCTTCCGACCGGCCTGCAATGCTTTATCGAGCCCAATCCGTCCTGAAGATAATACATAGGTCCTCCTGCCCATGCACCTTCCGAATTACGACGACGATAATACAATCCAAGGACATTTTCCGAATATTTAACCATCATGCCGAAGAAAGCCGCAATCCACATCCACAGCACGGCTCCCGGCCCACCGACACAAATGGCCGTTGATACGCCCGCTATATTTCCGGTTCCGATGGTTGCACAGAGAGCCGTACAAAAGGCGCGGTACTGTGACAGTGAACCTGCGTCGTTGATCATACGTCCTTCCCTGTTTACACAGCCAAAGGTTTTGCCTAGCCAGTGCCTTATATGTCTGATCTGGAAAAAGCCGGTGATCACCGTACAGATAAGACCGGTTCCGAGAAGAAGCAAAAGACCGAACGTTCCCCAGGCAAATCCGTTTATTGTATCATTGATCCTGATAACAGTATTCATAGTATCATCCTAAGATTTCACAATATACGAGTGTCTGATTTATCAGCTGATAAGCCACTTCACCGAAAGTAACAGGGCCTGTATACGGCGGTATCTTCTGTCCGTTCAGATTCCCATACTGATAATTCAGTATACAGTTGCAGGACAGGACCGGATTACGTGCTCCGGATTCATTGATCTTTTCCCTGAATCTTGCCGCGTAATCATCAACACACACAGCAAACCTGTATTCTATATTCCTGAAGACCGGTGCATAGAAGCTTACAGTGCCGTCTGCCACCTCCTTAATGGAAGTATTGATATATGAACCGTTGTAATCCGCTACAAGGGGCATCTTGGTGTCTATACCTGTCTTTTCAATGTAGTCGGAGAAAGTCACTTCCTGTCCGTTTACCGTGCACTTTGTTACACTCAGGTCATTATCGTAAAACCTGATGACGGGATCTGTCTTATCATCCGAGAAGATATTTATCATATTTATCATGGCGCTCTTTCCTTCCGGAAGCTTTATATACATCGCCACTGCCCTGTCTGTGTATGACCTTCCGCTCGTACCGTCGTAAACCCTGGCCGTTCCTTCCGCCGAAAGATCGAATCCGGATATCCAGCCCACAGTGGGATGCATAAGCAGCTCCTCCACTTCCGGAGCTTCCTTGGCATACTTTGTTGCAACATCCGAGCCATATGGCATTATCAGCATGGTAAGCCCGTTGTCATAGCATTCTTCAACTATCTGAAAGATATTATACTTTCCGTATACTTCGACCCTTACCTCTTCCGCATAATCTATCTCATTTACATACAGCCTGTCTTTCGTGATCAGACCACCTTCCTCACTGATAAAATAAGGTGTTGTTCCGCCTATCCATTTACCCTTCGGAAGCTGTTTTAACAGTGAATCATCAGCTGCGATATGCAAAATCTTTCCTTCATTGATCAAACGTACTGCCTCTTCTAATTTAATAAGCATTTGCGATATACCTCCTTATTCCTGTTCTTTACTGTTCAGAGTGCTGCTATATTGGCAAGATCAACTTTCGCAACGATAGGATACTTTGCCAGAAATTCCTCCATTTCCTTCATGCATGTCTCCATATCCACAGAACCTGCTTTCAGTCTCTTCTGCATTTTGGAGATCAGCATATTGAAGGCAAGATTTGCCGACGTGTATCTTATTTCTCCACGCAGTATCTTTTCAACCTTTACCTTAACTGCCGCGTCCATATAACTACTCCTCCTTTTTAGCTGAGCGCCTTTATTATTCCATCATAATCAAGCCTGTCCGCTTTCTCAAGAACAAGATCAAACCTGTCCTTTTCCGAAGCAGGTATGGCATATTCTTCTATTTCCTTCAGTATATCTTCGATCATGCTGCTGTCCATCTCTTCCGCCGCATTTCTGAGTTCTTCATAAATAGTCTCCATCAGGAATTCATCTGCAAGCGGTTTCGAAGCATCATCATTCGAAGCTTCGTTATCAAATACAGGAGCAAGAGAATCGAGATAGCTTATATATTCATCCATCACAAATTCATGATTTTCCCTTATATACTGAATGTTATCACCCTTGCCCGCCATTTCCAGCTTCTCTGCACTGTCTCCGAGTTCCATGGCTCCCACAAGCCTTGCCGAGCTCTTAAGCGCATGTATCTTTATTGTATAATTCTCCCAGTCCCCGGACAAATAACAGTTTTCAAGCTCCGCATGTTTATCCTTTATGGAATCATAGAATATCTTAAGAACCGACTTAAAGGCCGATTCGGATCCCGAATTCTTTATGGCGGTCTCTGTATCTATTCCCGCAATTGTATTTAACGGTAATCCCTCCGGAGAGCCTTCCGAAGCATCCGGTTCTTCATATGATAACAGCTCTTCATCAGCTTCAAAGCCGGCTTCCGTAAGCTCCTCATCTGAAATAATTCCCTCTGCCTCATCACCTGCGGTATCCTCATCCGCAGCTTTCTCTTCCACATTCAGATCATCTATAAACGATGCTATGTTGTACGATCTGTTCGACTTGAGGAAATAGAGTATTCCGAAGGCCCCCGGACCACAGTTCGAAGTTATTGCAGCCGAAGCCTGCTGGAAGATCACTTTCTCAAAGTAGGCTGTTTTCCTGACCTCCTCTTCAATCCACTTAAGCATATCCGAATCGACATCGGCATAGGTAATAAACAAAACATCCGGATCGGGTATTGTGTCGGGTGGAAGCGCACTGTTTATGTACTTCCTATAGGCCCTTTTTGTTCTTCCCATCCACGCTCCGACAACCCGCGCCCTGTCATTTCTTATCTTCAGGGCAGGATGAATGCTCAGGGCTTCGGCAAACTTATGCAGTCTCATACTTACAAGTCCCCTTTTTGCCATATATTCGGTAGTATTTATGATAAAGCTGCACTTAAGCCGTTCTTTTACCGTTTCAAGCTCGGATACTATTTCCTCGACCTGCTTGCCCTGCTGTACAAGCTTGTAAGCGATCAGCACCAGGATACCCGTGGCGCTTGAGACACATCCCGAATTTATCACCGTAACATTATCAAATGACTTCGCAGCTTCCGATGCAGTCCTGAAATCATCACTCATGCTTGTAGTAATGGCTATATGAATGAGGTGATGCGTTCTCTTTAAATTGTCTGCAAAGAATTCGGTATATCCGGCTTCATCCGGCGGTGAGGATATTGCTTCCTTTCCCGAACCTATATGTCTGATAAGTTCATATGCATCCATATGGACCCCATCCCTGAATACGCCTTTTTCTGTTTTTATCGTAAACGGTATAATGGGAATATACAGCTTTTTGATCACGGCATCGGGAAGATCGCACATACTTGAAGATGTAACAACTATCGGAAGCTTGTGAGCGTATTTGTCAGCTGTCTGTATCTTTTCATCACTGTCCGTCAAAACAGATCTCAATATGATCTTTTCATCCGGGATATGATGCATGAGTATTTCTTCCATAGCCTCACCGGAAACAGGCTTCACCAGATATCCGTCGAAACCGGCCTGATTATACAGCTCCCTGTTCTCGCTTCCCGCATTAGCGGTTAATATAATAACTGGTGTATTTCTGTTCAGCCCTCCCATTTGAGACCTGAGAGCCTCCAGACATTCTATTCCATCCATGCCCGGCATCAGATGATCCATAAAGATTACATCATAATGGACCTGATCGCTCATTTCAAGCGCTTCCTTACCACTCTTCGCCACATCGATGGCCATATCGGTATCTTCAAGCAGCCTGCGCTCGACCTCCAGGTTCATTTCATTATCGTCTACGATCAGTATCCTGACCTCTGGAGCAAAGAACCGGCTTTCGTATACATTCCTCTTCACCATCTGCTGGTTGTGGATATTAAGCTCTCCCACCTTTGTATGATCGGATACTTCCTGCTTCAGGGTAACGGTAAAGGTCGTTCCTTCTCCGTACACACTGTTGACCGTTACGGTTCCTTCCATCAGTTCAACAAGCTGTTTAACTATGCTGAGTCCCAGTCCCGTTCCTTCAATATGACGGTTTTTTCCTTCATCCACACGCTTGAAAGCATCAAACAGATAGGGAATATCCTCCTTTTTAATTCCCATTCCGGTATCCGATACCGATATTATAAGCTCTGTTTTATTGTCTTCCGTCTCCCTGCTTTCCACACGAAGGCCGATATGACCCTTTACAGTGTACTTAACAGCATTGTTAAGCAGATTTATGATTATCTGTTTGATACGGACCTCATCGCCGTACAGGACCGTAGGAACCTCCGGGTCCACGCTTACCTCAAATCCAAGTCCCTTATCACTGGCACGAAGCCACAGCATATTTACGATCTCAGACAGCATATCGCCTATCCGATAGTCAACGGGTACTATATCCATGCTTCCGGCTTCTATCTTTGAGAAATCGAGTATGTCATTGATCAGGGATAGCAGCATTTTTCCCGACCCCTGTATACCGGCAGCATCCCTTATTACATCATCCGATGCATACTCATCCCTCAGTATAAGTTCATTGAGTCCCAGAATGGAATTAATGGGAGTCCTTATCTCATGACTCATGCTGGAGAAGAAACGGTTCTGTGAACGGTTAAGCTCTTCCACTCTTTCTGCTTCAGCATGGGCGCGTTTGCTCTCGTCGGCAAAGATCGTCTTCTGATACATCAGCATGATATAAATACAGATACCTACCAAAAGTACCGATATCAGCGAATCCATGAAGGCCATTTTCATTGAGTGCGGGTATATCCACTCGGTATGCCTGTATGCGGACCAGTATTCCACGGCAGCAATACCGGTAAGTACCGTCATCATGGTAACCCGTAATCTGCCCGTAAGAGACATACCTATGAACATATATGTAAATATGATCCAGTATATTCCTCCACCTCTGAT
>JAEEHY010000331.1 GCA_016281085.1 Lachnospiraceae bacterium | reverse complement strand
GAGGCGATCAAGAAGCTCCTCGACGAACAGGGAAAGACTTACAAGCCGAATCTGCTGGCAGCTATAGTGGCCGTGTCGCTGTCTGTTTTTGTAATATTTGGATATTCGCTATACAATTCGATACATCTGAGCATACAGCTTATAGTGATCACTATAGCTTTTGCTTTTATGTCCTGGCTTGTATCAATGGTCGGCTTCGACAAGGTGAAGCAGCTTATAGAACAGTTCGGGAGGTGATTCTATGGCATATACGAATGATACTTTTTTCCATTTTCTCAAAGGATTCGTCTTGGAGGATATGGCCAAGACCGGTATCCTTGCATCACTAACCGGAGCTCAGGCTTATATTGAGAGCAATAAGGGCAACTCCGGACTGACACAGAAGGCAAATAACCTTTTTGGAATCAAAGGATCCTACAACGGCCAGTCCGTGAAGATGCTCACGACAGAATACTATAGCGGAGTGGCAGTCAAAGTATATGCAAACTTCCGGAAGTATCCTTCTTGGGCTGAGTCGATAGCTGATCACTCCGATCTGTTCAACAGGCTGGCCAGATACAAAAATCTCCGGGGCGAGACCGATTACGTGAAGGCGTGCAACAACGTCCAGAAGGACGGATACGCGACAGCGCCCACGTATTCTACCACACTTCTCAATACCATTAACAAATTTAAGCTGTATGAATGGGATGCGGAAGTACTCGGAAGGAATATTGAGAAGCAGAAGATACTCTCTATCACAGACTACTATCCGACGCTCAGGCTCGGATCGACGGGCGAGTATGTGCTGTGCTGGCAGCGCTATCTCAATATGTCCGGATTTTTCTGCGGTAACGAAGACGGAGTATTCGGCAAGAATACACGTCTGGCCGTAATCGAATACCAGAAGGCTCACCCTGAATGCGGAAGACCGGACGGTATCGTAGGGCCTAAGACCTGGAACTCAATTCCGTCTATCGCAAACAAGATCCGCGTAGCATAGGCTTCCACGGAAGCATATCTTGTTCTCCTTTATATTATAGCTGGGCCTGCCCTTGATGGCAGGTCCTTTTGTATATATATTGATACTTTTTCGTGGCAACTGCGCGTGGCAACTATATCAATATTATGATATATTTGTATATATATTATTATATGTAACTATAATATAATATAGCTTACAAAGTCAGCAAATAAGCGTCCTCGCTGATAAATACTGTATTTATCAGTAAATTATGAAATTAATGGAAAAGAGTTCAAGTCTCTTTTCCTGCACGCAAGAGCCCAGTAAATACTGGGCTCTTCGTATATCGTGGCAACTTTCGTGGCAACTATTTCAATTTTTATGACATTAGGTTATTAAAATAATTCACGGCCCGGTTTGAAAATTCATCCTGCTTATCCGGAAATGCATGGGCGTATATCTGCTGTAGAACGGTTACGGAACTCCATCCGCCTTCTTTCCGGACATATTCATAGGGCACACCCAAATAGAGCCGAATAGAGGCGCCGTAGTGTCTCAGCTTGTGGAACGTAAAGCGCTTGTCGAAGTTCGCATCTACTATATCCGTGAAATCGGTAGTCAATGTGTCCGGAAGGACTTTCGTGATATACCCGCGCTTCTTGATCGCCTTCGTAACGAAGAGGGGGACAGTGACAGTCCTGGATCCTTCATAGGTTTTAGGTGTTAATACCTCAAAGGTGCCGTCAGGATGGCGGATCATATTGTGCTGTACGGTGATTATTCCTTTTTTAAAATCAATATCGGACATCTCCATCCCGCATATCTCTCCACGTCGGAGCATTCCGAACGCTGCCAGCATAACCGGAATCTCAAGCTCCTTACCTTTGAGAAGCTTAAGCAGCTTCTTGACATCCGCATCATTCGGAATGTAATCCATATTTTTTTCTTTCTTTGGAAGGGTAGTCTTGAGCCTGAGAGGTGATCCGCTGTACTCTAGGACGCTCGAAATAAAGCCGTGACGGTTTCTTACAGTCTTTTGCTTAAGTTTCTCCGCTAATTTGTTTATAAGCCGTTGTACGTCGTCCTGAGTGATTTCAAGTACATCTTTATCACAAAAGGCAGGATCACACTTCTTGAGGGTCTTCTGGATGCTCAGATAGCTTGTCAGTGAATAAGGAGCAATGACATTACGCCGGGAATCAATGTATCTGGTCATAGCTTCATCAAAGGATACTTTTTTCGTCGGACTTTCCACGGCTACCTTGGCAGTAAGCACATATTGAGAAGCAAGGAACTCTGCTTTTTTCTTTGATGATGCCGTGAAGGATTTTGTTATCTTCCGGCCGTATTCGTCCATACCTATATAAGCCCTAACCCTATACTGGCCAGAGGGAAGCTTTTTGGCAGTAGCCATATGGATACCTCTCTTTCGTCAGAAGTTGTACCGGTGCAATTAGTTCTGCAGGCTGGGAAGGATCCACAAATCAGTTACGTGATCGCCAACCTGGTTAGATAGAATAGATCCGGCATATATCTTATCGATAACATCCTTTGTAAGTGTAAATTGAATCACTTTCGATTCGGATCCATCTTGCATATCGGCCACAGCCCAGTACTGTAATTCATCACAGGTGTTAAAGCCGTGATTGCGAATGAGTTCATCAACGCTGAAATAGTTCTGATTGATAGTCATTTCTTTGGTTGCGTTTGACTTGATCTTAGCTTTAATAACTACTGTACGGCCGTTTTGATTTACGCCCAGCAGATCGCCGTGAGCAAGCTTCAGATCTCCGGTATCAACAGCGCCATACTTCTCACAGCTGAAATCAAGAATGACAGCTTCCTTCTTGGGTTTTGAACCGCAAG
>JAEEHY010000330.1 GCA_016281085.1 Lachnospiraceae bacterium | reverse complement strand
GAGTTCAATAAACTGGACAGAGCACAGCGCGACAGGATCATGGGATATGTGGAGGCGTTTGTATCAATGAAGGAGAAGTAAAGGGAGGAATAATTTCCCAGCATTTGTACCGCAAGAACCGTTACATATAGGATAATACTTCAGGGCTTCATAGTCTTTTTTTCATACCGCTTTACATTATCGTAAAAAGTCGTCCTGGCCATATTGCACAGATCTGAGGCTTCGCTCACGGATAACTCTTTTCTTTTATAACGGCGATATACTTCCGGGAAATTATCCGGTAGAGTAACAGATGGTTTGCCGAAACGTGTTCCTTTTGCTTTGGCTTTGGAAATACCTTCAGCCTGGCGTTTCTTTTTGTTTATCTTTTGAGATTCGGAAAGGTAGCTGAGCTGAATGAGTACCACTTCCGTGATAAGCGTATTCATCATATCCTTGCCATTTCTTGTATCAAGGATAGGTGTATCTATAGCAACGATATCAGCTTTCTTTTCATTCGTAATGTATTTCCACTGTTTGATGATTTCATCGTAATTTCTGCCAAGTGAATCTATGCTTTTAACATATAACAGATCACCGGGCATCAGTATATGCATAAGATGACCATATTTATCATGTTTGCACTCTGTTCCGGTATGCACATCTATATAAATGTTTTCTTCCGGAATTTCAGTATCATATGAGGCTATTAAACGTAGAGCATCATCCCGGCTGTCGGGGGATACATTGGCATAGCCGTATATTTTACGGTCTGAATTATATGCTTCCAAGGATTCATCAATAGGCATATATGATGTTGAACGGTCGGGATTAAACTTAATGGTATGATAATTCCAATCTATGCCTATCTCATCAAGCATATTTATCTGCTCTTCCGTTAATTCACCCTGAATAAGACCTGCTCTTGTTTTTTTCTGCGTTCTTAGCCATAGCCCGAGTAACAATCCATCCGGAGAGCTGTAAGTGGGATCTATGTTAAGATCACCATTCTCAACGTAATATCTTTTCGCTGCCGTATAATATGTTTCCCAGTCCTTGTTCTGATGTTCGAGATCCTGTCTGTAGGTATCTATCCAAAGCCTTATTTGGTCAGTATTTTCGTCAACAATGTTGGATATATCATCTATATCCGTATCCATGCAAAATAAGCGGATGGCAATGGAACGTTTTTCATCCATCCTGCCCCGGTTATATATATTTTCATTATCATATTCCGGAAGTTTAGTGTTCATTCGATTCTGCTTCATAGCTATTCCCTGTTGATTGTTCTTCGGGTAGAATTATAGCATAATGGTAAGGGAAAGCCAATTGAATAAATTGACAACGGATATGCAGGGAAAATATAATATTTGCAGTGAAGGTATGATTTTAGCTAAGAATATGGCAGGTGTTGGAAGATGGAGATCAGTAAGGAAACCGCATATGTTAAGAGAATACGGGAGCTTAGAGAAGATGCAGAGTATACCCAGGAGTATATTGCATCATATCTTGGTATATCACAGACTATGTATGCGAGGTATGAGCGGGCAGCGAATGAACTCCCGGTCAGACATTTGATTAAATTATGTAAGTTGTATGGTGTCACAGCGGATCATATATTGGGATTGGAGAAGTAAAATGATTGTAATAGAACATATAGATTATACGGAGCCTTCAGGGAAATTCCCTGAAGGTTTTTTTTTATCTGTTTAACCTATTGGTTACGGTCTTTAACCTGTGGGATATGGTGAGAAAATGAAAAAAATATTATTTTCATATTGTAGGATAAATGATCAGTTGACGTAATTGGAAAGGAGGAGCTGCATATGGATGAAACCAGCGATATCTACCAAAGGAAACAGAAGATCCGGGAGCGTTACAAGGGTGTGAATGAGGAATTACTTGATTGTATTCCCTCTATTCCGCAGGAAGATTTCTTTCAGTCAGATACAAAGAAACGTGTGGCAGCATATTGCCGGGTGTCGACCGATGATCCCAATCAGACATCCTCTTATGAGCTTCAGAAGAATTATTACGAAGATATGGTCAATCAGAAGGACAACTGGGATATGGTGGATATCTATGCAGATGAGGGTATATCCGGAACATCGCTAAAGCATAGGGACAGCTTCTTGCATATGGTCGAGGACTGTAAGAAGGGAAGGATAGATCTGATCATTACGAAAAGCGTCTCAAGGTTTGCAAGAAACATAGTCGACTGCATAGGTTATGTCAGAGAACTTAAGGCTATGGATTCTCCTGTGGGAGTGTTCTTTGAGACTGAAAATATTTATACCTTGGATGATAAATCCGAGATGGCTCTTTCATTTATAGCTACATTGGCGCAGGAGGAGAGTCATAACAAATCCAATATCATGAACGCCTCAATAGAGATGCGCTTTAAACGAGGCATATTTCTGACACCGGTGTTGCTCGGTTATGATCATGATGAGGACGGCAACCTTGTGATCAATGATAGTGAGGCTGCCACAGTACGGATCATATTCTTTTCATATCTCTATGGTTACTCGTCATCACAGATTGCTGATGCTCTGACTGAGTTGGGAAGACCTACCAAGAAGGGAAATACATATTGGTCAGCGGGAAGCGTTTATCAGATTCTGACAAATGAACGTTATTGCGGTGATGTTTTGGCAAGGAAGACCTTCACGCCCAATTATCTTGATCATAAATCCAGAAAAAACAGACATGACCGTAATCAATACCGTCAGAAGGATCACCATGAGGCCATCATATCCAGAGAAGACTTCTTTGCAGTACAGAAAATGATAAGACATTCTAAATACGGGAATAAAGGATACTATCCGGAGCTTAAGGTTATAAAGAACGGCGCGCTTGCAGGTTTTGTGACTGTTCATCCTAAATGGGCGGCTTTTACTGAGGATGATTATTATATGATCAGTGCCAAGGTGACGGATGGGATCTTGAAGATACCCTCGCATCCGACTTTTTATACGGCTGAGAAGGGCAGCGTGGATCTGAGCGGATATGAACTGGTAAGGAGAGCGTTCCTGTCAACCTATGGACAGATAGAAGTTACATTTTATGCTGATCATATTTTATTCAACAGCGCAGCAATAAACAAAATGCCGGATGTAAATAAGATAGAGATACTTGTTATGCCTTTTGAAAGGCTTATGGCGATACGTCCGACTGAGGAGAGTTCACGGTATAGTATGACATGGAGCAGGTCAAGAATGGGACATATATGTACTAATGTGATCACCGGCAGAGCTTATCTCGGAACTCTATATAATCTGTTCGGATGGAGACAGGGTTCACAATATAAAACAGCAGGGACTTATCATAAGAACGGAGAGGAAAGATTCCTTCTGTTTGATATGAAAGAGGCTATACGGATAGTAAGCGTGGAACCGGCTGCAGAAGATACAGCTATGGGTACTTCACGAAAGCGTGTCAGGAAGACCAAGGAGTATCCGAAAGGCTGGGAAGATACTTTCGGTGAGAAATATTATTCATCGCAACTAAAGAATAATCTGCTTATGAATAAATTGGAACAGTCGGGAAAATGTGAGGATATGATATATAACCTGAGTGATGAGGGCGTTACAAGCCCGGAAGAAGCGGCCCTTCAGATGGATAAGATCATAAAGGAGATGGTAAATGGAGATATATGAGAATAATTCAATACCGAAAAATGATGGCCAGGCAATTAGTGATAATCCGAAGGAAGATAAAGGGTATGAGGATTTCTCGTTAGAGGGTTATGAAGTAGTGCATAGAGCTTTCTTTTCTCATCTGTTTGAGCCGTCTGTTAAGCTGGTGAAGAAGTCGGTATCAGTAAATTCTGCCTGTATAAGGCGGCTGCCCGATACGGAGTATGTACAGTTCATGGTCAACAGGGATGAAAAGAAGCTGGTGGTTAAGTCATGCACGGAAAGTGACAGGGATTCTTTTCGATGGTCATCGGTTGGAAAGGATGGAAAAGCCAGACCAAGAACGATATCATGCGAGCAATTTTTTGTAAGGATTATGAAACTTATGGATTGGGATCCGGATAAAAGATACAGGATAATGGGAAAGCTCGTAAGAACAAAGACAATGTCGCTATTTGTATTTGATCTTAAGGAGTCGGAGAGCTTTAAACCCGGTGAGAAGGCTACATATCCGGAAGGGTGGGAGGAAGGCTTCGGCGTTTTGGCTAAGGAGCATGAGAAAGAAGGGATTATTAACTTCTGTGGAGATGATTCTGTGTTTTATCTTGAAGCAGGAGAAGAACAAACTGAAGATTATACAGAGAGGAGACAGCCGGATGAGTAATGAAGATATAAAGCCCATAGGAACACTGCCAAAGTTTGACCGACT
>JAEEHY010000329.1 GCA_016281085.1 Lachnospiraceae bacterium | reverse complement strand
TGGCTTCAGGGATAACAGAACACTTCTAATGCCCTGTGACAGTACGGAAGGAATAGGCTTCGGATGTATTGTCGAGAATCTGGGCTATCCTTTATCGGTCAGTGTGGGTGAGGAAATGCTGGGTCAGTGTCTTGACGGACTCGGCAGGCCAACAGACGGATCGGTCATAAAAACAGCGATAACATATCCCGTTGAGGCGCCGCCCCCGGATCCCATGGACAGAATAATAATTGATACGCCGCTTCCGCTGGGTGTCAAGGCGGTTGACGGTATAATGACTATCGGTAAAGGACAGCGTATAGGTATTTTTGCCGGCTCCGGTGTTGGAAAGAGCACACTGCTTGGCATGTTTGCAAGAAACACAAAGGCGGACATAAACGTTATAGCCCTGATAGGAGAGCGTGGACGTGAGGTTCGCGAGTTTATTGAAAGAGATATGGGCGAAGAAGGTATGAAACGCTCGATAGTTGTGGTTTCAACTTCGGATAAGCCGGCGCTGATGCGAAAGAAAGCCGCCCTTACCGCAACCGCTATAGCAGAGTATTTCCGTGATCAGGGAAAGGATGTTCTCCTGATGATGGATTCACTTACAAGATTTTCGCAGGCACAGCGAGAAATAGGACTTGCCAGCGGCGAACCTCCCGTGACCAGAGGATATCCGCCCAGCGTTTATGCGGAAATGCCCAAGCTTCTGGAGAGGGCGGGAAATTCGGACAAGGGCTCCATCACGGGCCTGTACACGGTTCTTGTAGACGGTGATGATTTCAATGAACCGATAACCGATACGGCGCGAGGCATACTTGACGGGCATATTATGCTGAACAGGCGTCTTGCCCATAAGAATCATTATCCGGCAATTGATATACTGCAGAGTATATCAAGGTGTATGAGCCAGATCGCGACAAAGGAACATAAGGCATATGCCGGAAAGCTGAAGAATGTGCTGGCAACCTATAATGAGGCCGAGGATCTGATAAACATCGGAGCTTATAAATCAGGTGCCAACCCAAGTATTGACTATGCCATAGAGAAAATAGACAGTGTTAATGAGTATCTGTGTCAGGATGTTGACACGAAGTATTCATTTGAGGAAGAGATTGAGATGCTGTCGGAGATTTTTTAAATCCCCGGTGTTTTGAACCTGCTTTAAACGGTAAAGGATATCATTTTTCTTTAAGATGGGGAGATTATGAAGTAGCGGAGGCAGAATATGGCTAAATTCTTTTATAAAATGCAGAACATACTTGATATAAAAGAAAAGCTTGAGACTCAGGCAAGGAATGATTATGCCGTTGCCAACGCTGCGCTTGCCGAGGAAGAGGAGAAGCTGGATGCTCTTGAAAGGAGAAGGGCTCAGTATGAAGAAGAACTCAAAAGACTGTATACGGATAAGCTTGATGTTCACAAGATTTCGGAGACCGCCGAGGCTGTCGAACTGATGAAATATCATAAACGGCTGCAGGAGGTCAGTGTAATGAAGGCCAGGAAGAATGCCGAGAATGCGAGGCAGAAGCTCCAGGAGGCCATGCAGGACAGGAAAACACATGAGAAGCTTAAGGAAAATGCTTTCGAGGCGTTTAAGACAGAGGTCGCAGCCAGCGAGAGCAAGGAAGTGGATGAGCTTGTAAGCTACAGACACGGTTCATGACGGCTCTCAGGGTATTAAAGCGTTTAAGAAAATAAGGAGAGTATAATGGCTGATGAGGTAGTGGTTGCCGATCCCGAGGAAACGGAAAAGGAAAGAAAGAAAAGAGAAAAAAAGGAACTTAAGGCTGCAAAAAAGGGCGGCAGCTTTGACGCAAAGGTTACAGATGCCGGAACCATGTATCTGGATGCGGAAGATGACGAGGATGAGGGTTCATTATCGATGGCGCTTATCACTTTTTTTATTGTACTGATATGGCTGGCCATTTTGGGACTGCTCATCAAGCTTGATGTGGGAGGATTCGGTTCCGGGATACTGGCGCCCGTATTACAGAATGTTCCCGTAGTGAATAAGATCCTTCCCGCAAAGGATGTGTATGTCGAGCCGGAGAGGGAATTCAAGGATCTGAACGCCGCGATGGCGGAAATAGACAGACTCAGGGCAGAAAATGAGGAGCTCAAGGCGAGTCAGTCATCGGAAGGCTCCGGAGGCGATAACGCCGAAGAGATAGAAGCTCTTAAGGAGGAGATCAAGAGGCTTCAGACGTTTGAAAACTCCCAGATAGAGTTTCAGAAGCTTAAGACGGAGTTCTACGAGGAAGTGGTCTTCGCAGATCAGGCTCCCGATATCGCAAATTACAGGACATATTATGAGAGCATAGATCCCGATAATGCCGCCTATCTTTATAAGCAGGTTGTTCAGCAGATGGCGGAAGATGAGGAGCTTAAGGAGTATGTTAAGGCGTATACCGAGATGAAGCCAAAGAGCGCTGCCAAGGTATTCGAGGAGATGAAGGGTAACCTTGATCTTGTTGCAAGGATACTCAACCAGATGGATGCGAGCAGCAGAGCCAAAATACTGAACGTAATGGATCCGACGATCGCCTCGTCTCTTACCAAGATGATGGATCCGGAATAAAAGACATTAATGTTTTCGGATTTAAGGCCGATATACTTAATGGCAGGTATTATCCTGTCAATATAAGCAGCGGGGCTGTTAAGGAAAGGAGGTAAATATGGGATCGGTAAAGGTATCGGATATTTCTTCATTCTTTCAGGGAACCGGACCCGTTAACGATATCATCGGCAGAAAGGCAGATGCACAGGATGCCTTCACACAGGTCATGAGTACGTTGTCGTCGAGAGCTACGGGTGAACTTCCGGATCTTAAGGGATATGATCTTGATAAGACCGCAAATCCCGAGGAAGCCGCAAAGCGCATACGGAAATCCGGTGGGCATGCATCGGACATGATAGGCAGTAGAAAGGATGATACGGCTGTAAACAACAGGAAAGCCTCGGAAATAAGCGGTGACGAAAAGGCCGAAATGGATACAAGGCTTAAAAATGCCGTAACCAAAGTAAAAGAGGCTGTAAAAGAAGAACTTGGGGTCTCGGATGAGGAAATCGAACTGGTAATGGAGCAGCTGGGCTTTGTACAGCAGGATCTTCTGAATGCAGACAATCTGAAGAGCTTAATGCTTGAACTCTCAGGTGAGCAGGATGCGATGGCTCTCATTACAAACGGCGAATTACTGAACAGTATTGGGAACGTTCAGGAGACAGCCATGGAAGAGATTGCGGCGATAGCTGATGAATTCGGCATGGAGACAGCAGAGCTTGAGGAATTTATCGAGTTAAATAAGAGCGGGAATGCTCCGGAGACGACAGCTCCTGCTGCAGAAGAAGCAATCGTTACAGGCGGTGATGAGGAAGATGGTAATTCAGTAACGGGAAATGCCGGGAATACGGTTACAGATCTGAAGAATAACAGTGAAGTGACGGTAAATGATACGGACGACGGCACAAAGGTGAGCGTAAACGCTTCGGCACAGAGAAAGAATACCGAAGGTGCGGGAGAAGATAAAGGCGATGGCGGAATGCAGAACGCTATGCAGGGCCAGAGTTTTACACCCGAAGTTGGCACGCCTGAGGTAACAGGCGCCGCGCAGACGGAATTCGTATCGTCCTACGTTGATAACGAAGACATACTCAGGCAGATAAATGACGGTATAAGGCTTAATATCAACGGAGATACCACTGAAATGGAGCTGAGGCTTCATCCGGCGAGTCTCGGAACCGTAAATCTTCAGATATCATCAACTAACGGAGTGATAACGGCCAATCTTCAGGTTCAGAATGAAACGGTAAAGGCCATACTTGAAACACAGCTCGTACAGCTTCTCGAAACCTTTGAGGAACAGGGACAGAAGGTAGAGGCAATAGAGGTATCGGTGGCAGGGTATGATCTGGACAGGAGCCTTAATCAGGGAAATAATACAGCCGGTGATGAAAGACGTGATGAGGGTTCGCCTGCGGTAGGCAGGACAACAAGAAGAAGGCTTAACCTAAATGAATTGGATGAAGAAGGAATTGAAGAATTAACGGAAGAAGAACAGCTGGCAGCTGAAATGATGGCTGCAAACGGCGGAAGTGTTGATTATCTTGCGTGATATGACTTTATAGGAAAGGAGTGATAGAATGTCACTGGCAGCAGCGGTAGTAAACGGTGAACTGGTACAGTCCGAACAGCGGGTCGGGCAGACCAAGACAATCAGTGAAAAGACATCGGAGCAGGCCAGCTCGATGGACAAGGATTCTTTTCTTCAGCTTCTTGTGGCTCAGATGAAGTATCAGGATCCTATGGAACCCACTTCCAATACCGAGTATATATCACAGTATGCGCAGTTCTCGGAGCTTGAAGCGATGACCAATCTGTCATCCAACATGGATCTGCAGCGCGCGACATCCCTGGTAGGTAAAGAAGTGATAGTCAAGTCGACGGGAGCCTCGGGAGAATCGGTATTTGTACAGGGTAAGGTGGATTTCGTTTCACAGGAAGGCACAAAAGCTTATCTTAATATAAGCGGCAAGAAATACAGTATAAACGATCTGGATTCGGTAATAGATGATAATTACAATAATGCCGTACAGCTTGCTACTGATTTCGCAAACAGCGTAAACAAGCTTCCCAACCTGTCTTACCTTACAACGGAATTTAAGGATGTTGTTCAGAACCTTACGGATGTCTACAATGATATGTCTTCTTATCAAAAGGGTTATCTGGACAGTAATGCCGTAAATAAGTATAAGCAGTACGCTGAAAGAATGGAGCAGCTTCTGGCGGCCGCAAAGGAGCAGGAAGAGGCTGAGGACAGCGCAGAGGAAGCAGAGGAAGAAGCGACGAAGGCTGAAGAAGCCTGATGAGTATGGTTATCAAATCAAGAGGAGGAATACCGATGAATATCATAAACGGACAATTCCCTTCCATTGAACAGGTAGCAGACAGTTATTTAAAGAAACAGGGGAACAGGACAGAAAACGAAACAGGCAGTGTAAAGAGCTTTGAAGAGGTGCTCGGAAGTCTTAAGTTCTCCAAGCATGCATCGGCAAGACTTGAAGACAGGAACATTGAACTGTCGGACAGTCAGATGAACAGGCTGAATGCAGGGATGCAGAAGGCAAACGAGAAGGGAATCAACGAATCACTTGTACTAATGGATCAGATGGCTTTCATAGTTAATGTTAAGAATAATACGGTAATAACAGCAATGAATGAGGCTGAGGTGAAGGATAATGTATTTACCAACATTGACGGAGCTGTCATAGTATAACAGGCCGGACCTTAGGGAGGCTTAGGTATCCCTGAATGACTGACGGGATACATTTTGTAAAGGAGGTCATTAATTATGATGAGATCACTTTTCTCTGGTGTAGCAGGTCTTCGGACTCACCAGAACAAGATGGACGTTATCGGTAACAACATAGCCAATGTTAATACGGTAGCATATAAGTCGAGCAACGTGACTTTTCAGGAGCTCATGTATCAGACATCATCGAGTGCTTCAGGTTCGAATGAGCAGACCGGACGTGCGGGTATTAATGCGAAGCAGGTTGGTCTCGGTGTAAGTACCGGAGCTATCAATACAAGTATTACAACCGCAGGTGCATCACAGTCAACAGGTAATCCGTTTGATATCCAGATAACGGGTAACAGCTTCTTCATAGTAAATGACGGTTCTCAGAATTTCTTCACACGTGCAGGATCTTTCTATGTGGATGGTAACGGTAATCTGGCGATGACTTCGAACGGTTTTAACGTAATGGGCTGGCAGGAAGATCCCAATGTTCCGGGAACCATTAAGCAGGATACGGTATCAAGGCTTAAGGTTATGTCTCCCGAGAATATGACATCCCAGCCGGAACAGACAACGGAAGCATACATTACCGGTATAATCGACAAGAACTCGACTGCACTTGCTTCGACAGGCGGTCAGGTAATGAACATTTCGTTCTATGATGAGCAGGGTTACGGATATGTTGCCAAGTATGCGCTCTATAATTATCAGGGTTCGGGAGACACAAGGCAGCAGTACGAGGACGGTATATACAGGCTTCAGCTTACCGATATCATAGAGTCGACGACCAATCAGTCGATCGTTAAGGAAGGTGAAACTATAGACAGGTATGCATCAATTGCCGGTGGACAGAATATTTTCCTGACTTATGATACGGAGACCGGTGTATATAAGGGATACAGTACCGGAACAACACCTCCGCCGTCAAATACATATACATATGATTATGAGCAGAAGCCCGCTATGAGCATTAACCTTGACAGTATGCAGAAAGACATCAACATTGCCCTTGATACTTCCACAATGTATGATAACAACGGTACATCGACCGTGTACGGAACTTCGGGAAATTATGACGGCAACTTCGCCGGACGTAAGGTTGGAGATATGTCGGGAGTCGCAGTTCAGGCTGACGGTAAGATCTATGCCACCTATGATAATGGTACAACCAAGCTGCTCGGTCAGATAGCTGTTGCTTCGTTTTCCAATCCTTCCGGTCTTGAGAAGGTGGGTGAGAACCTGTACCAGACAACTATGAACTCGGGACAGTTTGACGGAATTGGAAAGGATGTAACGGCTGACGGAGCGGGAGGATTTAAGACAGGTGTACTGGAAATGTCAAATGTCGACCTTTCGGCCGAGTTTACCGAGATGATCACAACACAGAGAGGTTTCCAGGCGAACAGCAGGATCATAACCGTATCTGATACAATGCTTGAAGAACTTACGAACCTTAAGAGATAGGCTTAATTAAACAATAGTGGCAAGGGTTAGGCTCTTGCCATTATTGTTTTGCGCTGTCTGAATTGTAAAAGTTTTTCAAATTTCATAGACAAGAAGTGAAAAATTTAGTAAAATCTTTTAAAAGGGTAAATTATGCTCATTAGGTAGGTGGGAGTATTGGATATTGCTACAATAATCGGTCTTGTAGCCGGTTTTGCTTTTATGATCATATCGATCGGTCTGGGAGCTGATGGTTTCGCGGGAATAGTTTATTTCCTGGATGCCCCCAGTGCAATGATCACTTTCGGCGGTGCTGCGGCTTCGATCTTTTCGGCGTACAGTATAGCTGATTTCTTAAACGGACTTAAGAGTATTAAGATAGCATTTAAGGTACCGGCGCTTGATTCCGGTTCCGTCATACAGAAGATTATCGATCTTTCCAACGTAGCCCGTAAGGAAGGATTACTTTCGTTGGAGGAAGCCGCGGGTGAACTCGATGATGCATTCATGCAGAAGGGCATAATGCTCATAGTCGACGGTACCGATCCCGAGCTTGTAAGAGGAATAATGGAGACGGAGCTTGTAAGTATAGACGGGCGCCACAGAAATAACATAGGTTTTTGGGAAAATCTCGGTGCGATGGGTCCTGCGTGGGGTATGATCGGTACACTTATCGGACTGGTTATGATGCTTTATCATATGGATGACGTCAGTACACTGGGTCCCAACATGGCCGTTGCCCTGTTGACGACTTTCTACGGTTCGGTTCTTGCCAACTGGATGTGTACACCGATCGCAACCAAACTGAAGGCCATAAATGACGGTGAAATGCATGTCAAGGAAATTATGGTCGAGGGTCTTCTGTCCATTCAGGCAGGAGAGAACCCCAGGGTTATAGAGGAGAAGCTTAAGTCATTCCTTTCACCGGATGCCAGAGGTAATCTCGGTGCGGGCGGCGGCGAAGGAGGAGAAGAGTAATGGCCAAACGTAAGGCAGAAGAACCTCCTAAAGGCGCGCCGGCGTGGCAGTCCACATTTGCCGATCTGATGAACCTGCTGCTCTGCTTCTTTGTTATGCTTTTTGCGATGTCGGATATAGACAAGCAGAAGTTCGAGCTGATAGCAGCTTCATTTACGCAGAGTTTCAGCGTTTTTTCCGGAGGCGCACAGGCAATAGGTGACGGTTTGCTCATATCGAACGGAGTCAGCCAGCTTAATGAGCTTGACGAGTATATGACTACGATGGGTAAGGCGGCCGAGGATACAACTTCGGAACGGGATGAATGGGAGGAAATAAAGGAGGAGCAGCTTAAGGAGTCGGAGAACCTGAGCGAACTTGTGGAAGAAGCGCTTCAGGAAATGAACATGGAAGGGATGGTCGATATCGATTTCACCTCCCAGTATGTTTCCCTGACACTTAACGGAGCCCTGCTTTTTGACTCGGGAAGTGCCGATATCAAGGCTGATTCGCTCCCGATCCTTGATAAGATAGGAGTAATCTTAAGGAAATACGGAAAGAGCATAATCGAGATCGAAGGTCATACGGACAATGTTCCGATACACAACGGAAGATTCGCCGATAACAATGAGCTTTCAAGCGCAAGAGCGCTGTCGGTGTTTAAATATCTTATTGATAACAGCGGGCTTGACCCTGCAATGGTTAAGCATTCGGGGCGCGGTGAATATGTCCCGATAGCAGATAACTCGACAGAGGTCGGAAGGGCCAAGAACAGACGTGTGGAGATCAAGATATACCATACACTGAACACCTATGAAGGCGGAAACGGGGAGTAGCAAATGAAGAAGAATCTATTATCTGTATTGATACTTGCACTGCTTATTGTAAACATTGCCCTTACGGGCATCATGATGTTTTCAACATTGAGTGCGAACAAGAAGACGGTACAGCTCGTGGATCAGATCGCGGCAATACTGAATATGGAAGTGAAGGCTCCGCTGGATACGGAATCATTAAAGGAGGTTTCGATCCTGGATACGGATACTTACAATATAGAGGATGAAATGGTGATCACGCTTAAACGCGGCGAAGACGGTGCCGAGCATTACGCGATAGTATCAGTTTCAATGTCGATGGATAAGACAGATGAGAAGTATGCCGAGCTCCAGCCTCTTGTTGCTGCGAATGAGAGTAAGATAAAGAGCGTGATAAACGATACATTCGGAAAATATACCAAGGAAGAGGCTTCTGCCAATCCCAAGGCGATAGCAGATGAAATAAAGACGCAGATACAGAATATGTTTGAATCAACCTTTATATATGAGGTATATTTCAGGGATATCAAGTTCCAGTAGAAGGCTGTATGATCAGAAAAGAGTGAGGTGAGCTTAATGGGTGAGGTACTCTCCCAAAATGAGATAGACAGTCTGCTTCAGGCGTTAAGCTCCGGTGAACTGGATGCTGATGATATAAGTGCTTCCGATGAACGGACAGCCAAGAATTATGATTTTAAACGTCCGGCCAAGTTTTCCAAGGAGCATTTAAGAACCCTTGAGATAATCTTCGAACATTATGGGCGACTGTTAAGCACCAATCTGCCGGTTTATTTGAGGAAGAACATACAGGTATCGGTTGTGAACTCTGAGGCCTGTACTTTTTCGGAGTTTTCGACCGCTCTCGCAAATCCTGTTCTTTTGGGTATCGTGAGTTTTCAGCCGCTTAACGGCAATGTAATGATAGAGCTTGCGGCGAACCTGGGCTTCACGATGGTGGACAGAATGCTCGGAGGACCGGGCAATCCTTTGGAAAAAAGCCGTGATTTTTCGGAAATAGAGCGTACTATCGTAGATAAAATGATGGCGGTGTGCGTTTCGCTGCTCAGGGAACCGTGGAAAAATGTTGTGGAGCTAACGCCTTATCTTGAAAGGGTGGAAACGAACCCGCAGTTTGCACAGATAATAGCTCCCAGCGAAATGATAGCCATCGTAACGCTTAATATTAAGATCGGCGATATTGAAGGTCTTATGAACATATGTCTTCCGTATTTTACGCTGGAGACCGTAATGGATAAGCTTAATACCAAGTACTGGTATGCATCCATGAAGGAAAATGATGACGAAAACTACGAGGAGTACATAGAGACGGTAATCCGCAAAGTTCATATGCCGATCAAGGCTGTATTGGGGAAAAGCAGCATAACGGTCAGCGATTTTGTAAACCTTCAATGTGGTGATATAATTAAACTGGGGTCAAAGGTTGACAACGAAATGGATATTTATGTCGGCAACCTGAAGAAGTTTCGCGCATTGCCGGGTACGGCAAAGGAATCATATGCAGTGCGCGTGACGCAAGTAATGAGAGAGGAGGAGTAGCGTAATGGATGGAATGCTGTCGCAGGATGAGATAAACGCCCTGCTGAGTGGCATGATGGACTCCGGTGATTCTTCGGATGGCGGTGGAGCCGCCGCTGAACCGGAACCGGCAGCGAGTTCTGCACCTGCTACGCCTGATGAGAGCCTTCTGACCGATGCGGAAAAGGATGCAGTCGGTGAAGTAGCCAATATAAGCATGGGTACTTCGGCGACAACGCTGTATTCGCTGGTAAATCAGAAGGTAAATATAACAACACCGCAGGTTACACTTGCGACCTGGGGACAGATAATAGATGACTACGAGAGACCGTGTGTATTTATAAAGATCAAGTATACGGTCGGACTTGAAGGTACCAACATCCTTGTTCTTAAAGAGGATGATGTTAAGATAATAACAGACCTGATGATGGGAGGAGACGGATCCAATACGGATGGCGAGCTTGGAGAACTGCATCTGAGCGCCATATCGGAGGCTATGAACCAGATGATGGGTTCGGCAGCCACGTCACTTTCATCGATGCTCGGTAAGATGATAGATATCAGCCCGCCGGAAGCAAGCCTTGTGGAACTGGGTTCTGTAGATCCGACGGATGATGTTTCGGCTTTCCTTCAGGATACTTTCGTGAGGATCACCTTCAGAATGCAGATAGGCGATCTGATCGACAGTAAGATAATGCAGCTGTATCCCGTTGAATTTGCAAAGGATCTGTACAGCTACTTTATGGAGAGCCAGGAACCCGAACCTGCACCGGCTCCGGCACCTGCGCCGGCTCCGGCACCTATGCCGACACCATCTCCGGCGATGTCCGCACCTTCAATGGATATGGGAATGTCACAGGGTATGGGAGGCATGCCCGGAATGGGAATGCCCGATATGTCCATGGGCATGGGCGGTTCACCCGGAATGGGAATGGGAGGTATGCCCGGCATGGGTATGTCGCCCGGAATGGGTATGGGTATGGGAGGTATGCCCGGTATGGGTATGTCGCCCGGAATGGGTATGGGCATGCAGCCTCAGATGAACATGCCCAACATAAATATCCAGCCCGCTTCATTCCAGCCGTTCTCGGGAGATATAAATGCGATGCAGAGCCAGGAGAACATCGAGCTTATCAAGGATGTTCCGCTGGAGGTAACGGTTGAGTTGGGAAGAACACAGAAATCCATAAGCGATATTCTGGATTTCGCTCCCGGTACCATAATTGAGCTTGATAAGATCGCAGGTGAGCCGGTTGATGTTCTTGTAAACGGTAAGCTTGTCGCAAAGGGCGAGGTTGTGGTTATTGAAGAGAACTTTGGTGTAAGAGTAACTGAAATAATAAACTAAAGGTTAGGAGAAGAAAAAATGGCAAAGAATATTTTAATCAGTGATGACGCAGCGTTCATGAGAATGATGATCAAGGACATCCTTACCAAGAACGGTTACAATGTTGTCGGTGAGGCAGAAAACGGAGCCCGTGCTGTAGAAAAGTACAATGAGCTTAAGCCTGATCTTGTGCTTATGGATATTACAATGCCCGAGATGGACGGTATTCAGGCTCTTAAGAAGATAAAAGAGAACGATCCCGCAGCGCTCGTTATCATGTGCTCCGCAATGGGACAGCAGGCTATGGTTATCGAATCTATCCAGGCCGGTGCAAAGGATTTCATTGTGAAGCCCTTCCAGGCAGATCGTGTAATTGAGGCTGTTAAGAAGGTCGTAGGTTAAATGACTCCTGCTGTTCTGATATCAGCTTCAATGGAAGGGGCTGCTCAGTTCCTGACAGTACTTATTATCTTCTTTATTGTACTCGGACTCACATATTTTACAACGCGCTTTGTGGGAAATTACCAGAAAATGCAAGGGTTTAATCGTAATTTTGAACCTGTGGAGACCCTGAGGATCGGTAACAACAAATTCCTGCAGATAGTACGTGTGGGCAAAAGATATTATCTTATTGCCATAGGTAAAGATGAAATCAACATGTTATCCGAGTTGTCGGAGGAAGATCTTGACTTGAACGCGGATGCTCCCGCGATGAATGACCGCTTCAGGCAGATGCTTGAAACGGCCAGGGAAAAGATGACTAAACGGGGCGACAGGCAATGAATAGAGTTTTTTATCATGGAAGCAGGCGTATGAGTGTAATTGGTTGCCTGCTTCTGTGTGTATTTGTGATTATGCTGATTCCGTTAAGGGTTCATGCAGCAAATGTAAATGATATTGGGATTACAGATAATTCCGGGAACAACAGAACCGTGATAAATGATCCGGGTACTGCTGAGGATTCAGGTGATTTACGAGAGCTAAATGTGGCTAACAATCTAACTGTGACCTATCAGGATGGTGAAGGCAATCTGTCAGGAACCTTACGTATACTTATTACACTGACTCTGATCGCTCTTGCACCGATGATCGTCATCATGATGACATCATTTACCCGTATTCTGATAGTGATGCATTTTGTCAGATCAGCGTTAGGTACCCAGTCGGCACCTCCCAATCAGGTGCTTATAGGGTTGTCTCTGTTTCTGACTTTTTTTATTATGAATCCCGTTATAACCCAGATCAACGATACGGCTGTCAAACCATTTGAAGCGGGTGAAATATCACAGTCCGAGTTTCTTGATACCGCCATACAGCCGCTTAGAGGGTTTATGTACGGACAGACGCAGACAAAGGACGTCAGGCTGTTTCTGGATATTGCAGGAATTGAGACTGTGGAAGAAGTGGATGATATACCGACAAGATGTCTGGTTCCCGCATTTATCATAAGTGAGCTCAGAACTGCTTTTATTATTGGCTTTCTGATCTATATCCCGTTTATCGTTATTGATATGGTAGTAGCATCCACGCTTATGTCCATGGGTATGATGATGCTCCCGCCGACAACGATCTCCATGCCGTTTAAGATACTGCTGTTTGTGCTTGCGGACGGTTGGAGTCTTGTGATAGGAAATCTTGTAAAGACATTTTATTAACAGCACGGAGGGTTCATATGACAGTAGATAATGTAACAGAGATCACAAGGACAACCTTATATACCATAATCCTGACATCAGCCCCCATGCTTCTGATCTCTCTGATCATAGGACTTGCGGTCAGTATATTCCAGACGGTGACTTCCATTCAGGAACAGACACTTACCTTTGTGCCCAAATTGGTCGGTATGTTTGTAATGATGATGATATTGGGACACTGGATGTTAAATAATATGACGGAATTCATGGTAAATCTGTGGTCTGATTTTTCACTGTACATAAGGTGAGAGGATGATTGATTACTCGTTTTCGTATGATGATCTTGAATTTTTCCTGCTCATATTTGTAAGGATAAGCTGTTTTGTTTTTACCGCGCCATTCTTCTCGATACAGAATGTTCCGAGAAGGATAAAAGCCGGATGGAGCGTGCTTCTTGCATATATCATATATGTTTCCATGGAAATGCATGTGTTGCCGCAGTACAACACGGTCTACGGATACGCGGCCCTTGTGCTTAAGGAAGCGATAGCGGGACTGGCAATAGGCTTCGGAGCCAATATCTGTGGTTCGATCATCAATCTGGCCGGCAGACTTGCTGATATGGAGATAGGTATATCAATGGTTTCGCTCCTTGATCCTACCACAAGGGAGCAGAGCGGTTTTACAGGGGTTCTTTATCAGTATTCCATTTTTTTGATAATGATGGTTACAAACCTTCATCATTATTTTATAAGAGCCATTGTTGAGACCTTTGATCTTATTCCCATCGGGATGGCGAAATTCGAATCCGATAAGATCATGACGGTAATATCCAGGTATCTGGATGATTATGTGGTGATAGCGTTCAGGATATGCCTGCCTGTTGTGGCTACGATAATGCTTACCAATGCTGTGTTGGGAATACTGGTTAAGAGTGCGCCTCAGATCAATATGTTTTCCGTAGGTATACAGATAAAGCTTTTTATCGGACTGGCAACACTGATGATCACAATAGGTGTTCTGCCGAGCGCATCAGACTATATTTTCAATGAAATGAAGGTTATGATGACAGCCATGATCCAGAGTATGACTTTCTGAATGCAAACAAGGAAATGCATTCAGAAATCATGCGTTCCGCATGACACGTCTCTGCTTTCAGCAGAGCCTGGTCGAATACGAATACCGAATTTCTGATGAAATTCGCTATTCTATGACATGATAACGGTGACATTATATGTTTGAATTAGATCTGCAGTATTTTGCCAAGGAAGGACCCGGCGGTGAGAAGACCGAGCCTGCAACCGATAAAAAGAAGGAAGATGCCAGAAAGGAAGGGCAGGTCGCAAAGAGTAAGGAATTAAGCGGTGCAATAAGCCTCTTTGCGATGTTTCTGCTTTTGAAGATATATATCGGGAATCTTGGGATTTCATTTATTAAGGTTTTTTCCGAGAGTTACAACAGGATACCGGAAATCACCACATTAAATGAGGGGATGATAATTTCCAAGCAGTTTGCGGGTGTAATGAACCGTATCATTGTAGATATACTTATGATGCTTCTGCCGTTTCTTGCGGTTGCGTTCGCGGTGGCATTTGTTGTCGATCTTGTACAGGTTAAGTGGAAGCCCACCGCCAAACCCATGCAGCCCAAGTTCTCCAAGCTGGATCCGACCAAGGGTATTAAGAGGCTGTTCTCGATGGAGAAGCTGATGGATCTGCTTAAATCCGTACTGAAGATCACGATCATAGGTTATATGGCTTATTCAACGCTCAAGGACGAGGCGGGACAGCTGTTTCTGCTGTATGATATGCAGCTTGTAAGTGCACTGAACCTGTTCGGAAATATCGTCCTTAATATGGCAATTAAAATCAGTGCCGTATATCTTATCATCGGTATAGTTGATTATGTATATCAGAAGCATAAATTCAACGAAGATCTGAAGATGACCAAGCAGGAAGTAAAGGACGAGTGGAAGAATGCAGAAGGAGATCCGCAGATAAAGGGAAAACAGCGTCAGAGGATGCAGGAAGCCAGCAGAAGGCGTATGATGCAGGAAATCCCCAAGGCTGATGTGGTCATTACCAATCCCACACATTTTGCAGTGGCTGTCAAGTATGATACGGAGGTTGCTCCTGCACCGTTCGTGATCGCAAAGGGAGAGGATTTCCTGGCGGCTAAGATCAAAGAAGAAGCTGCCAAATATGATATCGAGGTTGTTGAAAACAAACCGCTTGCAAGGATGCTCTATTACAATGTGGAGCTTGGAGCACAGATACCGCAGGAGCTGTACAGTGCTGTGGCTGAAATACTTGCGGTTGTATATAATAAACGGGAAACTGCGTAGGCTCGTAGTGAAGTATATACGCATATAGACCGGGTTGTGAACAGTTACTGTATCCGAAATCATAACTGTTCGGAAATAAAGGGGAGGGGAATGTATGAAGATAAGCAGATCGGATATCGGAGTTGCATTATATCTTATTTGTGCATTGATCTTTTTTATAGTTCCGATTCCCTCAACCCTGCTGGACATCTGTCTGGCACTCAATATGGCAGTGGCATTCACGGTTTTGTTTAATTCCATGTTTGCCAAGGAAGTTCTGGATATGTCTTTTTATCCCACGATGCTGCTGTTTACAACCCTGTTCAGGATTTCTCTGAATGTGTCTTCCACAAGGCTTATACTTTCGACAGGGTCTCCCGGAAATGTTGTTGAAACGTTCGGAAGCTTTGTCGGCGGCGGCGATCTTGTAATGGGAACGATAGTGTTTATTATCCTTATAATCATCCAGTTTATGGTAATAAACAAAGGTTCCGAGCGTGTTGCTGAGGTTACGGCAAGGTTTACGCTTGATGCAATGCCCGGTAAACAGATGGCCATAGACGCCGATCTGAATACGGGAGCCATTACCGATGAAGAGGCAAAGAAAAGAAGAGATAAAATACAGGAGGAATCAAGCTTCTTCGGTTCCATGGACGGTGCCGTAAAGTATGTAAAGGGAGATGCAACGGCGGGTCTTATAATCACGGCCGTAAATATCGTCGGCGGCATAATCATGGGAATGACAAGAGGCGGAATGGCCTTCCAGGATGCACTTCAGAGATATGCGATATTAACCATCGGTGACGGTCTTGTATCCCAGATACCTTCGCTTGCGATCTCACTGGCAACAGGTATTCTTGTTACCAAGGGCGGTAAAGAGGCTGATTTTGGCAATGTAATAGTAAAGCAGCTGTTCGGTATCCCGCGGGCACTGTATATTACAGGAGGAATACTTACTTTCCTTGGCATTTTCACTCCGCTAAATCTTCTCCTGTTTGTCTGCTTCGGGGCTGTTTTTATAGTATGCGGACGAATGATGGCCAATACTCTTGAGGAAGCCAAGGTGGAGGCTCAGGTAGATGAGACGGAGGCCGAAGCGGAAGAGATAAGGAAGCCCGAGAATGTGGTT